>NZ_JADYVV010000066.1:0-53785 GCF_020194035.1 Bradyrhizobium sp. BRP56 | reverse complement strand
CGGAGCACCGCCACCGCCCCCTGGGCCCAAAGCGCTTTGAGCAAATCACGAATGGAAGAAAATCAGGAGATCAGGATGTCCGAAGACCAGATCAAATTGTCCGGCAGGATCGTGCACGTTTTTGCGCACCGCTTTGTGGTTCAGACCCCGAAGGGCATGGTGCTTGCCGATCTCACGCCGCATGGAGCAGACCTCGTCAAGCTCCGGATCGGAGCCGATGTCGAACTGGAAGGCGAGCAGAAGCCTTCTGAGCTCAAGGTGACGCATTTCGCGTGCGATGGCGCGGGCGTGACGATCCAGCACAAGAAGAAGCCCGAGCATGCCCACCACGAACCCGCGGACCCCGCCACGGCGATCGAGGCCGCTCGCTCGGCCGGGTTCGAACCGATGGGTACGCCCCGTCGCAAGCCCAAGCATTTCGAAATAGACGGCCGGCGCAACGGCGAGACCTACGAACTGCACGTGGAATTGGGTGGACGGATCCGGAAAGCGAAGCTCGTCGGCAACGGACACGAAGCTGCTTGACGCTTAGGGGACGACTGACGCCGCTCTGAGCAACCGTAACAGGAAAACGGACCCGAACCGGACTCAACCGGCTCGGGTGCGTCGAGGATCTCATCGGACGGGCAGATTGTTCAATCAAGCATCGGGATACAACGTGTCGATAGCACCGACGGCCTCATACAGCGCAAGTCCAGAGAAGGCGCTTCGTCCGCTGCTCGCGCTGAACTTCTTCATGGCCGACATGCAGGCCGGCATCGGGCCGTTCCTCGGCGTATTTCTGCTCGCGCAGGGCTGGCAGGCCGGCTGGATCGGGACGGTGATGACGGCGGGCGGCGTTGCCGGGATGTTGATGACGACGCCGGCCGGAGCCCTGATCGACGCCACGCGCAGCAAGAAGCTGTTCGTCATCATCCCCGGCATCTGCACTGTCGTCGCCTCCGGCATCGTGCTGCTGTCACAGGAGTTCTGGCTCGTGGCAGCCTCACAGGTCGCGACGGCGATTGCCGGCGCCGCGATCGGTCCGGCCGTCGCCGGCATCGCGCTGGGTATCGTCCGCCAGGCAGGCTTCAATCGACAGAACGGCCGTAACCAGGCCTTCAACCATGCCGGCAACATGGTCGGCGCCGGGCTGTCCGGATTCGTCGGCTGGACGTACGGCTTCACCGCGGTGTTCTGGCTCGCGGCGGTCTTCGGTGTTCTCTCGATCGCTTCCGTTATGATGATCCCGAGCGCGTCCATCGACGACGACGCAGCCCGCGGGCTCGAACGCGAGAGCACGGACGACAAGCGCGCGAGCGGGTTGCAAGTGCTGATCGAATCGAAGCCATTGCTGATCCTCGCCGCAACTCTCCTATTCTTCCACCTCGGCAATGCGGCGATGCTCCCGCTGTACGGCCTGGCGGTCGTGGCCGACAAGCAGGCCGACCCCGCGAGCTTCGTCGCAATGACCATCGTCATCGCCCAGGGCACCATGATCCTGACCTCGCTGGTTGCGATGCGGATGGCCGAAAGGGAGGGCTACTGGCTGGTCATGCTGGTGTCGTTCATCGCCTTGCCGGTCCGGGGCATCATCGCGGCGTGGCTCCTGAACAGCTGGGGCGTTTGTCCGGTACAGATTTTTGACGGCGTCGGCGCGGGGTTGCAGAGCGTGGCAGTGCCCGGCCTCGTCGCGCGGATACTCGACGGGACCGGGCGGATCAATGCCGGCCATGGCGCGGTCATGACGGTCCAAAACATCGGTGCCTCGCTCAGCCCTGCGATCGGTGGCTGGATCGCACAGGAGTTCGGGTATGGGCCGATGTTTCTCATTCTCGGTGGCAGCGCCACGGTCTCAGTCGCGCTGTGGAGCGTCTTCGCGCCGTTGTTGAAGCCTGCTTGTGCGACAAAGCCCGGGCACGCATCGGATGCAATGGTTTCAAGCGCCGCGAGTGTCGCCTGATGTTCACTCACAACGCCGCGACCTGGGGAATCGCCGGTCTTGCGACCTTGGGCGTCATTGCTCGCCCCTGGAATCTGCCGGAATACATCTGGGCGGTGACCGGCGCCGTCCTGCTGATCGCCTTTGACCTGTTGCCGTGGCGAGACGCCGTCGCGGCGGCAGGCAAGGGAACGGACGTCTACTTCTTTCTGATCGGCATGATGCTGCTGGCCGAGGTCGCTCGGAAAGAGGGCTTGTTCGATTGGCTCGCCGAACAGGCCGTCAAGCATTCGCGCAACTCAGCGTCGCGGTTGTTTTCGATCGTCTATGCAGTCGGTACGCTGGTTACCATTTTCTTGTCGAACGACGCCACCGCCGTCGTGCTGACGCCCGCGGTCTACGCCGCGACCCGTACCGCGAAGGTCGAGCCGCTGCCGTATCTTTTCGTCTGTGCGTTCATCGCTAACGCCGCCAGCTTCGTGCTGCCGATCTCTAATCCGGCTAATCTCGTGTTGTTCGGCGCGCGGATGCCGACGCTGCCGCAGTGGCTGCACTACTTCCTGCTGCCCTCGATCGTGGCGATTGCATCGACCTTCATCATGCTCCGGCTCAGCCTGCGCAACAGCCTGTCGGGTTGTGTCGATGAGCGCGACGGAGAGCCGGCCGTCCTTACCAGGAGTGCCGCGATCGTCGCCGCCGGCATCGGCGCGACGGCGGCGGTCCTGCTCGTCACATCGGCATTGGGCCGGGATCTCGGTATCCCGACATTTGCCTGCGGGGCGATGGTGACCGTGATCGTGCTCCTGCTCGGCCGCACATCGCCGCTATCGATCGCGCGCGATATCTCATGGTCGGTCCTTCCGCTCGTCGCCGGTCTGTTCATCCTGGTCGAGGGTCTCAATCGCACCGGCGTGCTGCCGGCACTCGCGGAAGAGCTCAAGCGAACCGCCGCGTTATCGCCGCAAGCAACCTCATGGGGCGCCGGCGTCATCACGGCGATTGCCTCGAACCTCATCAACAATCTGCCGATGGGTCTGATCGCGGCGACGACCACGCAAGCCGCGCAGGCGTCGCATCACGTCACCGGCGCAATCCTGATCGGCGTCGACCTCGGACCCAACCTTTCAGTCACCGGTTCACTCGCCACGATCCTGTGGCTGATCGCGCTGCGGCGCGAGGGTGAGCATGTTGGCGCGCTTCGCTTTCTGCAACTCGGCATTGTGGTCATGCCGCCGGCATTGGTACTTTCGGTGCTTGCGCTCTCGCTGTCTGCCTCATAAGAGCGGTTGCGGCTTTGATTGCCAGAAACGGGGGGAGCTTCAAGAAGGCTCAACTTCTCTTGGCGGGGCCACACATGTTGTAAGCGCTGCATGCGCGCCGCCGGTCGCACAAGATGGGAGAAGATCGCGGCTGGCGCGCAAAATCGTGGAAATGGCGGAGAGAGTGGGATTCGAACCCACGGTACGGTTTCCCGCACACACGCTTTCCAAGCGTGCGCCTTAAGCCACTCGGCCATCTCTCCGGGAGGCCCTCTCTTGAAGGGCTGAGGCGGATTTTGCAAGGGAGCGCGGGCCGGGAGCGTGAAATTTCCACAACAGATTGAAAACATTGCGTAAATTGATAGCGATGGCAGCCGCGCGCCGCGGCCTTGCGCGCGAACGCGCGCGATTTTGGCCGGCCGCCGGTCACGGACCGGCGCAAATCAATGAGTGCATCCGATCAGCCCGCCTCTTCGTCCGGAGGCTCGCCGCAGGCGCGAGCCCGGAATCTATTGGACCGCATCGCTCCTGGAAGAACGGATGCCGGATTCCCGCTTTCGCGAGCCCCGTCGCGAGAACGCGAAGTTATGACCACTGGCCGCGCAACACATTCAGTGTCGTTCCCTGCCTAGTGCGCAATTACGCATTAGGCAGGGACGACAGAACCGCGGATGGGCGAATCAACGCACCCATCCTGCATCGTCATGCTCGCTCAGTGATAGCGCGCGGCAAAATCCGCCGTGCGGCGCGGCCACAGGGTTGGTGGCTCCGGCAGCGCCGCGTTTCCCGCATTGTGCGTATCCTGCAGCGCCTCGATGAAATCGGCGAACCATTGCTGGATGGTGCCGCTGTTGAGCTTCTCCATCATCGCTTCCCAGCGCATCCGCCGCTCGGTCAGCGGCATCGCGAGGGCCGTCGCCAGGGTGCGCGCCATGCCGTCGATATCGTGCGGATTGACCAGCAGCGCGGCGTCGAGCTCGTTCGCCGCTCCGGCGAATTTCGACAGCACCAGCACGCCGGGGTCCGCCGGGTTTTGCGCGGCGACATATTCCTTGGCGACGAGGTTCATGCCGTCCTGCAGCGGCGTCACGACGCCGACCTGCGCGGTGCGGTAAAGGCCTGCGAGCACGCCCTGGCCAAAGCCCTTGTTGAGGTAGCGGATCGGCGTCCAGTCGACCTCGCCATGCACGCCGTTGACGTCGGTGACGAGCTTCGCCACCTCGCTCTGCAGATTGCCGTAGGCTTCGATCGCGCCGCGCGAGGGCGTTGCGATCTGCAGCAGCGACACCGAACGTTTCAGGTTCGGATGCAGCGTCCACATCTTGTCGAACGCCTTGATGCGGTTGACGAGGCCCTTGGAGTAGTCGAGCCGGTCGACGCCAATCGCGAGCTTCTCGCCATTGAGACTGCGCCGCAGCCGCGTCACGTCGGGATGCGTCATCGCCTTGGTCGCCTGCTGCGCGAACTTGCCGGGGTCGATGCCGATCGGAAACACCGCGGCGCGGGTGCGGCCGAACGACGAATTGATCACGCCGTCGCGCACCTCGAAGTCGAGATCGTGCAGCACATAGCTCAGGAAGTTCTCGCAGTCCTCATCGGTCTGGAAGCCGATCAGGTCATAGGACAGCATCGCCTCGATCAGCTCGCGATGATTGGGCACGCCCGCGATCACCGCGCGCGCCGGCCATGGCGTGTGCAGGAAGAAGCCGATCGGCTGCGTGACGCCGAGATCGCGCAGCTCGGCGCCGAGTGCGAGGAAATGATAGTCCTGGACCCAGAATACGGAATCCGGCTTGCGGAAGCGCAGCAACGCGCGCGCCATGAACGCGTTCACTTCGCGATAGCTCGCGTAGTCCTCGCGGGATGCACGAATCAGATCGGCGCGCGAATGCATCGCGGGCCACAGCGCCGAATTGGCAAAGCCTTCGTAATAGCCGCCATAGTGCGCAGCCGGCAGATCGAGCATCGCCAGCGCGCCCGCCCCGAGCGCTTCGACCTCCGCGAAAGGTTCCTTCAGGTTCCCGTCGCGGACGCGTCCGCTGGAACCAACCCATATTGCCCCTGTCTTTTCCACCACCGGCAACAATGCCGCAGCCAGCCCCCCCGTCATGGGTTCATTGGGTTTTCCGCGCGAGACGCGGTTCGATACGACGACGAGGTTCACCAGGTCCCCTCCTGTTGGTCAACTCGCGTATTAACAACCATTCATCAAGATGGTTCCTGATCAAGGAATCTCCCAATTGAAACCAAATTCTGGCGAACACGCACGGAACTCGCGGGAACTCGCGAAAAGAAAATTACGCGCCAGGTTGACGCCACGACGCAAAAGCACCGTATTCGATTCGGCTGCGATGAATGCGTTTCGGTTAGGACAGGCTGACGTCCCTATCAACGTCGAGCAGATGCGCGAGGAATTCGCGCACATCGCTCGGTCCGTCGAAATGTCCGGCGACGCCGGTTGCGCGACGGCCGACGGAGAACGCGAGACCGTCGAAATCGGGCATGATCGCGAACACGGTCTCGTCGGTGACGTCGTCGCCGATGAAGAACGGACGCCGTCCCTTGAACGGCTCATGCGTCATCAGCTCGAGCACGCCGGTCGCCTTGGTGAAGCCGGAATGCTTGATCTCGCAGACGCTCTTGCCCGGCAGCACCTCAATCGGCGCATTCGGCAACTCGGCGCGGATCAGCGACACCGCTTCATAGATCGCCTTCTCCGCCTGCGGCGCCAGCCGATAGTGCAGCGCCAGCGAATAGCCCTTGTCCTCGAGCAGAATGCCGGGGCTCAGCTTTGCGATCGCGGCAAGACGGCGCTTCAACTCCTTGTCGAGCGGCGGCGCGTGTGCGGCGACCGCCTCGCTGTCCGGCTGCAACCGCATCTCGGCGCCGTGGCCGCCGATCGCGGGAAACACTTCCGGCGCGAAGATCAGGTCGATGTCGTTGAGGGAGCGGCCGCTGACCAGCGCCAGCGCGCCGTGGGTGCGCTCATGCAGCTGCTTCAGCGTGGTCGACAGTTCCGGCGGCACCCAGACCTCGCGCGGCGTCGGCGCGAAATCGAGCAGGGTGCCGTCGATGTCAAGCAGCACCGCGGCCTGGCGGAGCGGCGGGATCAGCGACGCCGGCGTCGGCACGCTGTCCGTCTTGGCGTCAGGGGCGATGTCATCATCCATGGGCATTTCGGCCACGTCATGCTTCGTCATAGTCTACTCCACACATGCCAGTGGTCGCGCGACAGATTCGAGCGATTTCCGCTCGGCCGCGACGGCATAGCGCCATGCGACCACTGCGGCGACCATCATGAGTGCCGACCCCAGTAGGTAGCCGGCGAAGACGCTGTTGCGCGATCCGGTGTCGATCAGCACGCCGAACAACGCCGGCCCGATCACGCCGCCGATCCCGGTGCCGATGGCATAGAAGGCGGCGATCGCGAGCGCGCGGACCTCCAGCGGAAACGTCTCGCTGACGGTGAGATAGGCGGCGCTCGCGGCCGGCGAGGCGAAGAAGAAGATCACCATCCAGGCGATGGTCTGGGTCTGCGCGCTGAGCACGCCGATCGAGAACAGATAGCCGGACAGCGCCAGCAGCACGCCCGAGATGCCATAGGTCAGCGCGATCATGGTGCGGCGGCCGAGCGTATCGAACAGACGGCCGAGCAGCAGCGGCCCGAGGAAGTTGCCGGCGGCGAAGGGGAGGATGTACCAGCCGACATTGCTGGCGGCGACACCGAAGAAGTCGGTCAGGATCAGCGCGAAGGTGAAGAAGATCGCGTTGTAGAAGAACGCCTGCGCGGCCATCAGCGTGAGCCCGACCAGCGAGCGCTGCCGGTAGGTGGAGAACAACGTCACCGCGACCTCGCGCAGCGGCGTGTGATCGCGCATCCGCAGCCTGATCTTCTCGAAGTCTGCGCTCGACTGCTCGTGGCCGAGCACGGAGGTCTCGATATCGGCGACGATCTTGTGGGCCCGGTCGGGGTAGCCGTGGATCATCAGCCAGCGCGGGCTTTCCGGGATCCACATCCGCATCAGCAGCACGACGAGGCCGAGCACCGCGCCGGTGAAATAGGCGATCCGCCAGCCGTGGTCCGGCGCAAGGAACGCGGGATCGAGCAGGATGATGGCGCTCAGCGCACCGATCGCCGCCCCGATCCAGAAGCTGCCATTGATGACGAGATCGGTCCAGCCGCGATAGCGCGCCGGCACCAGTTCCTGGATGGTCGAATTGATCGCCGTATACTCGCCGCCGATACCGGCACCGGTGAGAAAGCGAAACAGCGCGTAGCTCGCGACATTCCACGACAGCGCGGTCGCGGCGGTCGCCGACAGATAAACCGCGAGCGTGATGAAGAACAGCTTCTTGCGCCCGATCCGGTCGGTGAGCCAGCCGAAGCCCAGCGCGCCGAGCACGGCGCCGGCGAGATACGCGCTGCTGGCAAGACCGACATCGGCGTTGGAGAAGCTCATCGTCGGGCTGTCCTTCAGTGCGCCCGACAATGCACCGGCGAGCGTCACTTCCAGCCCGTCGAGGATCCAGGTGATGCCGAGCGCCAGCACGACGCGGGTGTGAAAGCGGCTCCAGCTGAGATTGTCGAGCCGGACCGGAATCGAGGTCTCGATGATGCGGTCATCGTCCGGCGTGACCGGAGCCACGGCCTGTTGCGTCGTCGCGGAACTCAATTGTGTCGGCTGCACTGTCATCAGAATCGACCAATGAGAAAAACCCCGGAACGATCTGTTCCAAGGTTCACTCACCCGGAATTGCGGCAAACGGAGTGCCCGCCACGCGGTGTCAACGCGGCAGGCCGGCAAGGGTTCCCGCAATGCGGCATAGGAACCGCGATCGCGGCGAACTGTTCTCGGCTCAAAAGACACGGAGGCATCGATGGCCGCACACAAGAAAGCAACACGCAAGACGGCAAGGACATCACCGGCACGGTCCATGGGCACGACGCGTCGCAGGCGTGGCGCAAGCAAGAGGACGGCGAAGCGCTGGTCGCAGCGGGTGACAAAGGAGAGCGATGCACTCGACCTCAAGCACGGCGTGTTCAAGCAAACCAGCGCGAAGAAGATCGCATCATCGCTGAAGCGATCCGCCGAGCACAGCGCGCGCCGCAAGAGCGGCGCCTATCGTTCCGCGCTGTCGATGCTGACCTTCTATATCAACCGCGCCGGCAAGACGCTGCCGAAGACCGAGCGATCACGGCTGGAGCGCGCCAAGGTCGAGTTGAAGCACCAGTTCGGACGGGACTAGTCGCATCATCCCGCCAACCAACAGCGTCGTCCCGGCGCAGGCAATTAATTCGTCGGCCTGGCGAAAGCCAGGACCCATACGCCGCGGCCCAACAAAAGGGCACGCGGCGAGTTGCACTTAAAACAATAGTGAGTGGTGGTAATGGGTCCTGGCTTTCGCCAGGACGACGATGGATAGATCCGCGCGCCCCTTATGCCGCGCGGATATTGGCCATAAAGCGGTCGAGCTCCTCGCGCAGCCGCGAGCTCTCGACCGACAGCGAGCGGGCCGAATTCAGCACCTCTTCGGAAGCAGCTCCGGTCTCGGTGGCGCCGCGATTCACCTGGGTGACGCTGGACGCCGCCTCCTGCGTACCCTGCGCAACGTTCTGCACGCTGCGCGCGATCTCCTGCGTTGCCGCGCTCTGCTGCTCGACCGAGCTTGCGATGTTGGTCGCGATCCCGGATATCTGGCCGATGGTGCCGCCGATCTCCTTGATCGCGGCGACCGATTCCTGCGTCGCCGCCTGCATGCCCGAGATATGGGTGGAGATCTCGTCAGTGGCCCTGGCGGTCTGGCTCGCCAGCGACTTCACCTCGGCCGCAACCACCGCGAAGCCGCGGCCGGCATCGCCGGCGCGCGCGGCCTCGATGGTGGCGTTCAGCGCCAGCAGATTGGTCTGCTCGGCGATCGCGGTGATCAGCTTGACGACGTCGCCGATCTCCTGCGCAGCGCGCGAGAGCTTGCCGATCCGCGCGTCAGTCTGCTCGGCCTGACGCACGGCGGAATCCGCGATCTGGCTCGACTCCTTGGCGCGACGGCCGATCTCGTCGACGGACGCCGACAGCTCCTCGGTCGCGGAGGCGACCGACTGCATGTTGCTGGAGGCCTCCTCGGAGGCGCCGGCGACCTGGCTCGACAGGTTCTGTGTGGTCTCGGCAGTCCGCGTCAGCGTACCGGCCGCGGATTCGAGCTGCACGGCGGAGGCCGACACGTTGGAGACGATCGAGCCGACGGCGGATTCGAATTCGTCGGCAAAACGAATCAGCTCGTTGCGCCGCGCGGTCGCACTCGCCTTGTTCTGCGCTTCCTGGGTCGCGGCATCGCGTTCGGCCTTGGCGATCGCCTGGACCTTGAACTCCTCCACGGCGCCGGCCATCTCGCCGAGTTCGTCGCGACGGCCGAGGCCCGGCAGCACAACGTCGAAATTGCCTGCCGCGAGCTCGCGCATCGCCGCACACATCGCCGCGATCGGTCGCGAAATACCCTTGCCCAGCAGGAACGCCCAGACCAGCCCGAGCACGAAGCTGCCGGCGGCGAGCATCAGGATCAGCTGCTCGGTTTCGCCGATCATGGTGTGCGATTCGTTTTCAAGCCGCTTCTGGTCGGCGAGCAGATCGGACTTCATCGCCGCCGCGCCCTGGCTGATGGCGGCCGCGGACTCCGTCATCTCGACGGTCAGTTCGTCGATCGACTTCGCATTCGCGATCAGCTTGGCGAGCGCCTCGCGGTACTCTTCGAGCAGCGCGGTGATGTCCTTCACGCTCTGGGTGATCCGCTCGTTATTCGAGGTGATCGCCTTCACCAGATTGTCGGCGAATTTCAGCCGGGCGAGCGCGCTGGAAGCGACCGTCTTGTCGCCGTTGACGACGAAGGTATTGACGGCCCCGGTGATCGACTGGAGCTGGTCGGCCACCTTCTTGGCGCCGAACTGGATCGACTGCAGCTCGGAATCATCGGCGTTGCTCGGGAGATCGTCGAGCTTGTAGCGCATCGAGGTCGCGCTGCGGGTCAGCTTGTTCTGCGCGGTCTGTGCGCTGTCGTTCTTGATGCGGACGATCTCGGCGAATATCTTGGTGAAGGCGCGGAATTCGCGCTCCAGCTTGGTGATCTGCTCGAGCCGGGCCGGATTGGTGGTGCCCTTCATCGACGCCATGATGGCGTCCTTCAGGCTGCCCTCGGCGGCGAGCGCGGCCTTGGCGTCGTCCTCCTTGCCGGTCGCGACGAAGTAGCGCGCCAGCGAACGGTAGGAGATCAATTCGCGATCGATGTTGCGGGCCAGATCGGCTTCCGCGACGCTCTGGCGATAGGAGCCGACGCCGGCGGAGACCCGCTCGAAGCCCATATAGGCAAAGCCCATGGTGGCTGCCGACAGCGCCAGCGTGACGGCAAAGCCGAGCATGATCTTGGCGCGAAATCTGAGGGTTGGGATCCTGATCGACAACGATCGCTTCAGCCCCGGCATTCCAACTCCCGTCTTCATTCTGAAAACCACGCGAGGTCCGGCAGCAACCCGCCCCAGACCCCGGAGCGCAAAACTAAGGCAGAATCGATAAGGCCCGGTAAATGGGCAGCGGCCGCCGGGCCCGGCGCGATACTACCTTGGTCGGGCTAGGCGGGTGGGTAAGGTGATTGACGCGCGGGTCCGGCCCGATAGTTTAGAACCGATCAAACCTGTCCCTGCCGGGCCAGGAGAATACATCGGGAGGTGTCCCATGTCATCGCGTCGACCGGCGCCACTGGCGCTTGCGGCGAGCGTAGCTGCCGGCGCAATAGCCCGGCCAATGGCATTTCCCCTCACGACCTGAAAGCCGCGGGCAAGCCGGAACGCCAGCCATCGCGGCATGGTCCGGATGCCCTCACGACCCGCGCGGGTTCAATCGGCCGCGCCAAGAAAAGCAAAAAATTCTGGTCAGGGAGAGCGCCTTTGGCGAAGCAGAACGGTAGCACCTCCGACAGTATTGTCGTGGTGCAGGCAAAGACCGACGGGCCGCGGGAAGCAGCCGACGAGATCGCGCGCCAATTGGCGGCGGCTGATCTCGCGATGCTCGTGGTGTTCGTGTCACCGGTCTACGAGCCGCAGACATTCATTGCCGAACTGTCCAGCCGGATGCCCGACGTACCGATCTTCGGCTGCACCACGGCCGGCGAATTGTCGCCCGGCGGTTGGGACGAGGACAGCGTCGTCGCGATGGGCTTCAACGCGGCCGATTTCATCATCGCGGCCCGGCCGCTGTTCGACCTTTCGACATTTCGGGTCGATCACGGCCGCTCGATCTGCACCGAATTGCAGAACGAATTCGCGCAACGCACCGAGCATTGCGATCACACCCATGATTCCTTCGGGCTGCTCTTCATCGACGGCATGTGCCAGCGTGAGGAGACCATCATGTCGGCGATCTATGCGTCGCTCGGCGACATCCCGGTGGTCGGCGGCTCCGCCGGCGACGGCCTGCGCTTCGAGAAGTCCTGGGTCTTCCATGGCGGCGAGGCCTTTACCGATGCCGCGGTCCTGATCCTGATCCGGACCCGGCTGCCGTTCCGCCTGTTCAAGTGCGACCACTTCGAACCGACCTCAACCAAGATGGTGGTGACCGAGGCCGACATCGAGCATCGCATCGTCAAGGAATTGAATGCCGAGCCGGCCGCGCTGGAATATTCCCGCGCTGTCGGCCTCAGCGACAGCAAGCTCGAATTGTTCTCGTTCGCCGCGCACCCCGTGCTGGTTCGCGTCGGCGGCGCCTATTACGCGCGGTCGATCCAGCGCACCAACCCGGACGGATCGCTGCAATTCTTCTGCGCCATCGACGAGGGCATGGTGCTGACGGTGGCGCGCGAGCGCGACCCGATCGACGTGACGAGCCGCCTGCTCAAGGAGCTGACCGAGGATCTCGGCGAGGTCTCGATGTTCATCGGCTTCGAATGCGTGCTGCGCCGGCTCGACGTCGAGCAGCGCCAGCTGTCGCGGGAGATGTCGGAGCTCTATCGCCGCAACAAAGTGATTGGCTTTCAGACCTATGGCGAGCAGTATCGCTCCATGCATGTCAACCAGACGCTGACCGGCATCGCCATCGGCAAGCGGGCACTCGCGCCGCAATGACGGATACCAAGACCACGCGAATTGCGGCGCTCGAACGCGAGGCCGAGAAGCTGCGCAAGATCAACGCGGCGCTGATGTCGCGCGTCGAACGCTCGACCGATCAGCAGCTCAACGCCTTCTCGCTGTTCGAGACCGCGATCGCGCTGGATCAGCAGGTGCGCGACCGCACCCAGCAGCTCAAGCAGGCGCTGCAATCGCTCGAGAAAACCAATGGTCGCCTGCTGCAGGCCAAGCAGCAGGCCGAGGCGGCGAGCTCGCTGAAATCATCCGTGCTGGTCTCGGTCACGCACGATCTGTTGCAGCCGCTGAATGCGGCGCGGCTGACGCTGTCCGCGCTGACCGAGATGGCAACTGAGTCCAAGAGCGTCGCGCTGACCGATCAGATCGACCGTTCGCTGGCGACGCTCGAGGACATGCTGCGGACGCTGCTCGACATCTCCAAGCTCGATGCGGGCGTGCTCAGGCCCGAATTCGGGCCGGTCGCGATCGCCTCGCTGTTCGAGCCGCTGGAGCAGGAATTTGTCGCGACCGCCGCCAAGCGCAATCTCGGTTTCCGGATCATGCCGTCGTCCGCGGTGGTTCGCTCCGATCCGCTGATGCTGCGACGGATTCTGCAAAACCTCGTCGCCAATGCGCTGCGCTACACCCAGCGCGGCAGCGTGCTGATGGGATGCCGTGCCAGGGGCGATGACATCTGCATCGAGGTGCACGACACCGGGCCGGGCATTCCGGAAGCGCAGCGCGAAGCCATCTTCGTCGAGTTTCAGCGCGGCGAGACCAGCGCCGGCGACAAGGCCGGCATCGGGCTTGGTCTCTCGATCGTGCGCCGGTTTGCCGACCTGCTCGGCCATGACATCAGGCTGAGCTCGCGCGCCGGCAAGGGCTCGGTGTTCTCGGTCACCGTGCCTCGCACGCTGGATCCGGTTGCGATCCCGGTGCGCGAACAGGCCAGCGTCGACTATCGCTATGGCGGCATGGAGGGCGCCAAGATCCTGCTGATCGAGAACGACCTCTCGAGCGCCGAGGGGCTCGCCCATTTGCTGGAGAAATGGGGCTGCGACGTTGCGGTGACGATCTCCAAGACCGAGGCGCTCGAGCGCATCCACGCGCTCGACGGCATTCCCGACGCCATCATCGCCGATCTGCATCTCGACAATGGCGAGACCGGAATTCAGGCCGTCGATGTCATCCGCGGCGCGATCAACGCCAAGGTGCCGGCGATCATCGTGACCGCCGACTACTCGGCCAAGGCCGCCTCCGACGTATCGGCCTTCGGCCATGAACTGTTGAAGAAGCCGATCAAGCCCGCCGAGATGCGCTCGCTGCTGTCGTTCCTGCTGGCGGCGGAGCAGTCGAGCGCGCGGTTATGAGCAGAGCGTTTTCGAGCGAAGTGGATACCGGTTCGCGTGAAGAAAACGCGTCAAGACAAAACCTGGAGCCTTTCCCGTTGCGATTCCATCGAAACGGGAAAGGCTCTAGGCGCCATGCGACGACGGCGAGGCCGTCACCGGCGCGTGGTCGTGCTTGCCGAAGTCCAGCTTCGACAGCGCGATGATGGCCTCGGTCCGGCTGCGCACGCCAAGCTTGCGCAGGATCTCCGAGACATGCACCTTCACGGTGGTGACCGAGATATCGAGCTCATAGGCGATGTGCTTGTTCTGCAGGCCGCGGCAGATCATGTCGAGCACGCGAAGCTGCTGCGCGGTGAACTGGCCGAGCTGCTGCACCAGCTCGCGCGCCTCGGCCTGGGCCTTCCGCGCGGCGGCGGTATCGCGAAAGCGCGGCGGCAGGCACACCGCGCCTTCGAGAATGCCGCGCAACAGCCGCGCCAGCTCGAGCTTCGGCGTCGACTTCGGGATGTAGCCGGAAATCCCGAGCGAGATCGCGCCGCCGACGATCCGGGGATCGTCATGCGCCGACACGATCACGAGCGCGCTGCGCGGCGCGGCGGCACGCACCCGGTAGGCGCCGAGCAGGCCCGTGGTGCCGGGCATCGACAGATCGAGCAGGATCAGATCGAGGCCGTCGCGCGCCGCGATCACATCCAGCGCACCGTCGATCGACGTCGCCTGCAGCACCTCGGCATCGGGAAACTCGGCCCCGATCACGCCGATCAGGGCGGCACGGAACAGCGGGTGATCCTCGACGATCAGCAGTCGAGGCGTACCCGCCTTGCCGAGCGGCGGCTCGTCCGCCAGGGGCGCGGTCGTGGTCAATGCTGCGCCGTCCTCCCTCGGATGCTCATGACAGCTATTGTGCGCACGACGTTATCTCAAAGCCGGATGGTAGCCTATAGGCAGGATTTCCAATGCGCCCGCCTCGCAGTGCAGCACGGCTAGTGTCCCGAATCCGAAGTTCGCATCATTTGCCGCACCTTCGGAGCGAACTTCGGATTCGATAAGGACACTAGCAAACTTTTGATTCTAGTGTGCCTTATGAATGCGAAGTTCGTGAAAGTGGCTGCCGCGAAATCACACGAACTTCGCATTCAGCACACTAGGGCGCCTTCTCCGCCTTTGCGCCCGAACAGGCCTCCGGGACCGGAAGCGGAATCTTGCCGAGCTCGATGATCGCCTTGTTGCGGCTGAACAGCTTCAGCTTGCGCAGGATCTCGGTGACATGCGCCTTCACGGTGGATTCCGCGAGCTTGAGCTCGGCGGCGATCTCGCGGTTCTGCAGGCCGCGGATGATCAGATGGAGCACGCGGATCTGCTGCGGCGTCAGCTTCTGAATGCGTTCGCGCAGCGTCCGCGCCGTCTCGGACTGTTCCAGCGCACCGACCGCGACGAAATCCCGCGGCGCCGAGACCGACCCGCTCAGCACGCGCGCGATCGCCTGCGAGAGCTCGCCGAGCGAGGTCGACTTCGGCAGGTAGCCGACCGCGCCCATCTCGAGCGCCTCGCGGATGGTGTGCTTGTCCTCCTCGCTCGAGACGATGGCGATCGGCAGCCGCGGATAGCGATCCCTGATCTTCTGGAAGCCGGAGAAGCCGACCACGTCGGGCAGCAGCAGATCGAGCAGCGCCAGGTCGATGTTCGGCTCGCTGGCGAGGATGCCAAGCGCCCCCTTGATCGAGGTGGCCTCATAGATCCGGGCATCGGGATGCGAGATGCGAATGGCGTTGCCAAGCGCCTCCCCGAACAGGGGGTGATCGTCGATGATCAGGAACCCCATCATGAGGACCCTCGCACTGCTCAAGCCTCCGTTCCGATTGGATCGGAACGGGGCTCTCGATTCATGTTCTGACGCGTTTTCTTCACGCGAACCGGTATCCACTTCGCTCGAAAACGCTCCTCTTGCGAACCGCAGCTTCTAGTTCGATCCGCCGGTATCCTGCACGCTCTGCAGATAGACATATACGTTTCTGAGCTCGTCGTCTTTGAAGACGTCCTTCCAGGCCGGCATGCCCTTGGCCGGCCGCCCGTCATGGACCGTCTTCCAGAATGTCGATTCCATGTCGTCAGCATAGCGCTTCTTGAGCAGCCTGAGATCGATCTTTCGCTCGGCCTGCACCGCGTCCGGGCCGTGGCAATGCGCGCAGGTTCCGTTAAAGACCTCCCGCCCCGCGGTGGCATCCCCCTTGGCGTCGCCGGCGGTCGCGGCGGTCTGAACCGGTTTCTCGGCCGCGGCCTGCCCGACCGTGACGGGCTCGCTGGCGCCGACGGACGACGTCGTCGCGCGGTCGGCCTCGCCGAACTTCACCGGGGCGCCGTTCGGCACGGCATATTTGGCAAACAGGGCGGCAATCTCCCCCTGCAGCCCCGGCAGCACGCCGTCGACTTCATCGCGCAGCGCGCCGGACGCCTTGGCGAAACCGATCGCGGTCGCCCAGAGCAGGCCGTCGCCCTCGGTGGACACGATCTGATATTTATCGTCGTAGCTGGTCTTGTTGAGCCAACCCGCCACCGGGGCCCAGATGAAGGCGATGTCGACCTTGCCCTGTGCGAGCGCCGCCATACCCTCCTCCGGACTGAGCACGGTCACCTTCTGGACGTCGTCGCGCAGCGCGAGCAGGTTCTGCGGCGTCGATTGATACTGCACCGCAACCCGCAATCCCCTGAGGTCGTCGACGCCGGCAAGCTTGCGGTCCTTGCTGCCGACCAGCGCATAGCCCTCATGGGCGATCGGCTTCGAGAAGATCACCGCCGGGCCCATGAAATCGTCGATCAAAGGCAGGCCGACCATGGCGTCGCACTGCTTGCTGAGCAGCGTCTCCCGCACCGTGCGCTTGCCGAAATAGGACTTGTACCAATTGGTGCTCACCGTGCGGCCGAGCTTCTGCGCCACCGCCTGGCCGATCTCGAGATAAAGGCCGGGCTTGCCCGGGTCGTCGCTTGAGAACGGCAGGTTGGTCGGGTCGGCGCAGAGCCGCAGCGGCGGCTTTGTCTCGTCGGCGCCGGCCGCCAGGGCCGGCACCATGAGCAGGGCGGAGAGCAGCACGGTCCGGATTGCATGTTCCAACCGCGTGTTGCGCGAGGGGGTGCGCAGTTCGTTTCGGGCGATGCAGGACACGGACAATGCTGCCTCCTAGACGATCGTTTACTGCAGGGCGAACACGAACAGCGAGCCGCCTTCGGGCGCCGCGGCGACCATCTTCTTGCCGATGTCACCGAGGAAGGCCGGCAGCGCCGCGGTGCGTCCGACCACGATCGCGACATACTGCTTGCCGTCGACCGAATAGGTCACGGGACCTGCACCGATGCCGCTGCCGAGGTTCTTGCTCCACAGCACCTTGCCGTTCTTGGCATCGATGGCGCGGAAGTCGCCATGCAGGTTGCCGGAGAACACCAAATTGCCGCCGGTCGTCAGCGTGCCGCCGTTGAAGGGCAGGTCTTCCTTGATGCTCCACACCTTCTTGTTGGCGATCGGATCCCAGGCCACGAGCTCGCCGAGGAAGCCGCCGGGGCCCGGCTTGGTCGGGAATTCGGCGCCGAGATAGAACACGCCGCGCTTGTAGTTCACGTCAGAGACCGACCAGTCCATGCAGACATTGTTGCTCGGGATGTAGACGAGGCCGGTCTGCGGGTTGAACGACATCGGCTGCCAGTTCTTGCCGCCGATCAGGTTCGGGCAGATGTCCTTGGCGGGATGGCCCGGGCCCGGACGCTTGTCCGGATCCTCTTCCGCCCGCATCGTGTTGACGTCCCACTTCTTGGCCCAGTTGGCGAAGACGTATTTCTCCGCGGAGATCATCTTGCCGGTCTCGCGGTTGGCCACGAAGAAGAAGCCGTTGCGGTCCGCCTTCATCAGCACGGGCGTCTCGGCGCCCTTGATCTTGAGGTCGGCGAGCAGCAGCTCGTTGACGCCGTCATAGTCCCAGGCGTCGGCCGGCGTGCCCTGGATGTGCCACTTGATCTTGCCGGTGTTGGGATCGATCGCCAGCGTCGAGGCCGTGTAGAGGTTGGTCAGCTTGCCGAAATTGCCGTCGCCGGTAGAGCGCACCGCGGTATTCCACGGCCCCGGATTGCTGGTACCCCAGTAGACCGTGTCCGACTTGGCATCGTAGGAGCCGACCAGCCAGGCGGCGCCGCCGCCGTGCAGCCCGGTATCGCCCTTCCAGGTCTCGCTGCCGGGCTCGCCCGGCGCCGGCACCGTGTAGGTCTGCCAGAGCAGCTTGCCGTCCTTGAGCGAGAACGCCTGCAACGCGCCGCGGACGCCGTATTCGCCGCCGCCGAAACCGGTGATGACCTTGTCGCGGACGACGAGCGGCGGCGAGGTGATGACCGAGCCCTGCTTGTAGTCGACGACCGTCGAGGTCCAGAGCTCCTTGCCGGTCTCGGCGTCGAGCGCGGTCAGCTTGCCGTCGAGCCGGCCGACGAAGATCTTGCCGTCGGCATAGGACACGCCGCGATTGTTGACGTCGCAGCAGGCGTATTGAAGCACGTCATCCGGAATATCGGGCTGCCAGGTCCATTTCCGCGCGCCGGTCGCGGCATCGATCGCATAGACGTATTTCGGGCCCCAAGAGGTCGACACATACAGGTTCTTGCCGATCACGACCGGCGACGACTCGTTGGAACGGAGCGAAGCCAGCGACAGCGAGTAGACCAGCTGCAGCTTGCCGGCGTTCTCGGAATTGATCTGCTTCAACGGGCTGAAGCGCGTATTGCCGTAGTCGTGGCCGGCGATTGCCCATCCATTCGGATCGGACGCCGCCTTCACGACGGAATCATTGGCTTTCGACGCACCAATGCCTGCCAGCACGATGGCGACCAGCGACACGCCGGCAAAGAAAATCCCGCTCCTCAGCTTCATTGGCTTCCTCCAATATGATTTTGTTGCCGCGATGGATGCATCGCGGGCGCGGATCGCTACCGAATTTCATGAACCAGCGATCTTCCGTCGCTGCGTCGGCGATGAAAATGACAGCAACGCCTTTGCGTCGTTATAGGCGGAAGGTAGTAGCGATCGCGGCGACGATTTTGGCGTGCGGCGAGCACCGTCAGTTTGCCGAAAACCGCTTGCGCTGCCGGGCAATTTCGTCGCGCCGGAGCACGCCGCCGGCTGCTTGCAAATTGCCCATTGAACGGCCGCCTGCTAGGATCAGAGCCACTGCCCGGCGCCTTCGTGACAGGACCATAACTACGACTTTGATCGCGGTTACGACCCACATGAAGCGTGGTCTACTGGGCCCATAACGAAGCTATTGGGAGAAACGCGTGTCTACAGTCAAACTGACGGTAAACGGCAAGGCGGTCTCGGTCGACGTTGAGGACCGAACCCTCCTCGTGCACCTCTTGCGCGAAAACCTGAACCTCACCGGCACCCATGTCGGCTGCGATACCAGCCAGTGCGGCGCCTGCGTCGTCCATGTCGATGGACGGGCGGTCAAATCCTGCACCATGCTGGCCGGCCAGGCCGCGGGCTGCAACGTCACCACGATCGAAGGCCTCGCCAAAGGCGACGAGCTGCACCCGATGCAGGCGGCGTTCCGCGACAATCACGGCCTGCAGTGCGGCTATTGCACCCCCGGCATGATCATGTCCGCTGTCGACATCGTGCACCGCCATGGCGGCAAGCTCGACGAGGAAACGGTTCGCCACGAGCTCGAAGGCAATATCTGCCGCTGCACCGGCTACCACAACATCGTCAAGGCGGTGCTCGACGCAGCAGGCCGCATGAAGGTTGCGCAGGCCGCCGAATAGCGCGCCACGCACCGCACACGATCAAGCTCACCACCGCCGGTCTCGATGGAAACGGCGGCAAATCGAATCTCCGGTCGGGAGGACTAGACAATGGGTGTTGAAGGAATTGGCGCACGTGTCGTGCGCAAGGAAGATCGCCGGTTCATCACCGGACAAGGACGTTACGTCGACGACGTCAAAATGGTCGGCATGAGCTACGCTCACTTCATCCGCAGCCCGCATGCGCATGCCAAGGTCAAGGGCATCAATTCAGCCGAGGCCATGAAGATGCCCGGCGTGATCGCGGTGCTGACCGGACAGCAGATCGTCGACGACAAGGTCGGCAATTTGATCTGCGGCTGGGCCATCACCTCGAAGGACGGCTCACCGATGAAAATGGGCGCGTGGCCGGCGATGGCGCCGGAGACCGTGCGCTTTGTCGGGCAGGCGGTCGCGGTCGTGATCGCCGAGACCAAGAACCAGGCCAGGGACGCCGCCGAAGCGGTCGTCGTCGATTACGAAGAGCTTCCCGCAGCGGCCGACATCAAGGCCGCGATCAAGCCGGGCGCCGCGCAGCTTCATCCCGAAGCTCCCGGCAACATCGTATATGACTGGCATCTCGGCGACGAAGCCGCGGTCAAGGATGCCTTCAGCAAGGCGGCCAATGTGGTGACGCTCGACCTCACCAATAACCGCCTGGTGCCGAACGCGATGGAGCCGCGCGCGGCGATCGCGCATTACGACCAGGCCGAAGAGCACTATACGCTCTACACGACGTCGCAGAACCCGCACGTCGCCCGCCTCGTGCTGTCGGCGTTCTACAACATCGCGCCCGAGCACAAGCTGCGCGTGATCGCGCCCGACGTCGGCGGCGGGTTCGGCTCCAAGATCTACATCTATCCCGAAGAGATGGTGGCGCTTTGGGCCTCGAAGAAGGTGGGTCGCCCGGTGAAGTGGACCGGCGACCGTTCCGAAGCCTTCCTCACCGACGCGCATGGCCGCGACCATGTCTCGAAGGCGGAGTTGGCGTTCGACAAGGACAACAAGATCCTTGGCCTGCGGGTGAAGACCCACGCCAATTTCGGCGCCTATATGTCGCTGTTCTCCTCGGCGGTGCCGACCTATCTCTACGCCACGCTGCTGTCGGGCCAGTACGTGATCCCGGCGATCTATGCCGAGGTGATCGGCGTCTACACCAACACCACGCCGGTCGACGCCTACCGCGGCGCCGGCCGTCCCGAGGCGAGCTATCTGATCGAGCGCATGATGGAGACGGCGGCGCGGCAGTTGAAGGTCGATCCGACCGAGCTGCGCAAGAAGAACTTCATCACCCAGTTCCCGTATCAGACGCCTGTGATCATGGCGTATGACATCGGCGACTTCCACGCCTCGATCGATGCCGCGATGAAGGCGATCGACTATGCCGGCTTCCCGGCCCGCAAGGCCAAGGCGAAAGCCGACGGCAAGCTGCGCGGCATCGGCATCTCCTGCTACATCGAGGCCTGCGGCATCGCGCCGTCGAAGGCGGTCGGCAGTCTCGGCGCCGGCGTCGGCCTGTGGGAGTCTGCTGAGATCCGCGTCAACCCGGTGGGCACCATCGAGGTGCTCACCGGTTCGCACAGCCACGGCCAGGGCCACGAAACGACGTTCTGCCAGATCATCGCAGAGCGGCTCGGCGTGCCGATCAGCCAGGTCTCGATCGTCCATGGCGACACCGACAAGGTGCAGTTCGGCATGGGCACCTACGGCTCGCGCTCGCTCGCAGTCGGCGGTACGGCGATCGTGAAGGCGATGGAGAAGGTCGAGGCCAAGGCCAAGAAGATCGCGGCGCATGCGCTCGAGGCATCCGAGAGCGACATCGTGATCGAGAACGGCGAGTTCAAGGTCACCGGCACCGACAAGTCGATCGCGCTGCCGATGGTCGCGCTCGCCGCCTACACCGCGCATAACCTGCCTGATGGCATGGAGCCCGGCCTGAAGGAGACGGCGTTCTACGACCCGACTAACTTCACCTTCCCGGCCGGCGCCTATATCTGCGAGCTCGAGGTCGATCCGGGCACCGGCAAGACCTCCTTCGTGAACTTCGTCGCGGCCGACGATTTCGGCCGGCTGATCAACCCGATGATCGTCGAAGGCCAGGTCCATGGCGGCCTTGCGCAAGGTATCGGCCAGGCACTGCTCGAAGGCGTGGTCTATGACGGCACCGGTCAGCTCATGACCGCGTCCTTCATGGACTACACCATGCCGCGCGCGGACGACCTGCCCTCGTTCCAGCTCTCCCACACCACGACGCTGTGTCCGGGCAACCCGCTCGGCGTCAAGGGCTGCGGCGAAGCCGGCGCGATCGGCGCCTCTGCTGCCGTGATCAACGCGATCACGGACGCCATCGGCAACAACAAGCTGGAAATGCCGGCGACGCCCGATCGCGTCTGGCACGCCATTCACGGTTGAGGGAGGAAGAGCCATGTATGAGACAAATTATCACCGCGCTTCCTCGGTCGCTGACGCCGCCGCAACCTTCGCCAAGGGCGCGGAATCAAAATTCCTCGCCGGCGGACAAACCCTGCTTCCGGTGATGAAGCAGCGTCTTGCCGCGCCTTCCGACGTGATCGACCTCTCCAAGGTGCAGGAGATGATCGGCATCGAGGTGTCGGGCGACACCGTCACCATCAAGGCTGCGACGCCGCATTACGATGTGGCGCAAAACGATGCGGTGCAGAAGGCGATCCCGGCGCTCGCCAATCTGGCGTCGATGATCGGCGATCCTGCCGTGCGCTATCGCGGCACGATCGGCGGCTCGCTCGCCAACAACGACCCGGCGGCGGATTATCCGGCGGCGGTGCTGGCGCTCGGCGCGACGGTCAAGACCAACAAGCGGTCGATCGCGGCGGATGATTTCTTCAAGGGCCTGTTCACGACGGCGCTCGAGGATGGCGAGATCATCACCGCCGTGTCGTTCCCGGTCCCGGCCAAGGCGGGCTACGCGAAGTTTCCGAACCCGGCCTCGCGCTTCGCTCTGACCGGCGTGTTCGTCGCCAAGACCAAGTCGGGTGACGTCCGCGTCGCCGCGACCGGTGCGTCGCAAAGCGGCGTCATGCGGGTGGCGCCGATCGAGCAGGCGCTGAAGGCGAACTGGGCGGCCTCGGCGCTCGACAGCGTGACGATCCCGGCGAGCGGCCTGCTCGCCGACATCCACGGCTCGGCGGACTACCGCGCCAATTTGGTGAAGGTGATGGGACAGCGGGCGGTCGTCGCCGCGGGCTGATAGCGTCTAAACACAAGTCTGCAACGGCGCGCAGCGATGCGCGCCGTTCGCGTTTTTACCGGCGGCACAGGACAAAAGGTGCTTGCCACATCCGCCTTTAGGCGAGACAATTTAGCTAATCAGCTAATTAAAAATACCGTCCCACGGACGGCTGGGAGAACGCATGAAGTTCGGCACCAAGCCAGCCGTGACATCTCAGCCGCCTAGCGCCCCGCAACCAACGGAAGAACAACGTGCTCGATAAACCTGCCTCCCAGACCGCCGCCCGCACCTCGGGCCCGCTCGCCGGCTTCCGCATCGTCGAATTCGCCGGCATCGGCCCCGGCCCGTTCGCCTGCATGCTGCTCGCCGACATGGGCGCCGAGGTCATCACGCTTGATCGGATCGGCGCCGGCAAGAATCTGAAGGCGGTTGCAACTCGCGGCCGCAAGGTCATCGAGCTCGACCTCAAGAACAAGGCGGCGGTTGCCGAAGCGCTCGACCTGCTCGGCCACGCCGACGCGCTGATCGAGGGCTTTCGTCCCGGCGTGATGGAGCGCCTCGGCCTCGGCCCCGATGTCGTGCTCGCGCGCAATCCAAAACTGGTCTATGGCCGCATGACCGGCTGGGGCCAGGAAGGCCCGCTGGCCAATGCCGCCGGCCATGACATCAACTACATCTCGATCACGGGTGCGCTGGCCGCGATCGGCACCAAGGAGAAGCCGGTGCCGCCGCTCAACCTGGTCGGCGATTTCGGCGGCGGCGCGCTCTACCTCGTGGTCGGCGTGCTCGCAGCGCTGCTGGAAGCGCAGAAGTCCGGCAAGGGCCAGGTGGTCGATACCGCGATGTGCGACGGCGCGGCCTCGCTGATGTCGATGTTCTACGACATGGCCGCGCAGGGCCGCTGGAGCGGCGGCCGCGACCAGAATTTCCTGGACGGCGGCGCGCATTTCTACGGCGTCTACGAATGCTCCTGCGGCAACTTCATCTCGATCGGCTCGATCGAGCCGCAGTTCTACGCGCTGCTGCGCAAGCATGCCGACCTGACCGACGCCGATTTCGACGCGCAGATGGACCGCAAGGCCTGGCCGGCGCTGAAGGAGAAGCTGACCCGGGTGTTCAAGAGCAAGTCGCGCGCGGACTGGTGCCAGATCATGGAAGGCACCGATATCTGCTTCGCGCCGATCCTGACCATGGAGGAAGCGCCGAAGCATCCGCATATGGCGGCCCGCCAGGTGTTCGTCGAACGCCACGGCGTCACCCAGCCCGCCCCCGCGCCGCGCTTCTCGCGCACGCCATCGGCAATCCGCGAGCCGGAGCTCGCGAATATTGGCGATGTGACCAGCGCGTGGAAGGCGGGGAAGTAATTCACCGTCGTCCCGGCGAAGGCCGGGACCCATTACCCCAAATGCCGGCTATTGTGCGACGTTGGGGCCGCGATCCCTTCTACAACTAGACTCGGTGGTTATGGGTCCCGGCCTTCGCCGGGACGACGACTGAGAGTTTTGAGCGAACGCGCTCCCCTCCAAGGCCTACGCCGCGTGATCGACCTTCAGCACGCCGCGGCGGATCTGGTCTTCCTCGATCGATTCGAACAGCGCCTTGAAGTTGCCTTCGCCAAAACCGTCGTCGCCCTTGCGCTGGATGAACTCGAAGAAGATCGGCCCGATCGCGTTGGCCGAGAAGATCTGCAGCAGCACCTTGGTCTGGCCACCGTCGACCACGCCCTCGCCGTCGATCAGGATACCGTTGGTCCGAAGCCGCGCGACGTCCTCGCCATGCTTGGGCAGCCGGGCGTCGATCCGCTCGAAATAGGTGTCGGGCGGCGACGGCATGAACGGCAGGCCATCGGCGCGCAACCTCTCGACGGTCGCGTGGATGTCGCGCGCGCCGCAGGCGATGTGCTGGATGCCCTCGCCGCGATAGACGTTGAGATATTCCTCGATCTGACCGGAATCGCCGGCGTCCTCGTTGATCGGAATCCGGAGCTTGCCGTCCGGACTGGTCAGCGCACGGGAGAACAGACCGGATGCGCGGCCCTCGATGTCGAAGAAACGGATCTGACGGAAGTTGAACAGTTTTGCATAGAAGCCGGTCCAGACATCCATCCGGCCGCGATGGACGTTATGGGTGAGGTGATCGACGTAATACAGGCCCGAGCCTGCGGGGCGCGGGTTGGCCGCGCCGAGCCACTCGAACTCGGCATCATAGGCCGAACCCTTGGCGCCGTAGCGGTCGACGAAATAAAGCAGGCTGCCGCCGATGCCCTTGATCGCGGGCACATCGAGCGTCTTCGCTGCGGGCGAGACATCCGCCGGCTCCGCGCCGAGCGCGATCGCGCGTTCATAGGCATGCTTAGCATCGACGACGCGGAATGCCATCGACGGTGCGCAGGGGCCGTGCGCGGCGACGAAGTTGAAGCCGTGGCTGCCCGGCTCCTCATTGACGAGATAGTTGATGTCGCCCTGGCGATAGACCGTGATCTGCTTGGTCCGGTGGCGGGCGACCGCGACGAAGCCCATCAGCTTGAACAGGGCGTGCAGCTCCGCCGGATTCGGATGGGCATATTCGACGAACTCGAAGCCGTCGGTGCCCATCGGGTTCTCAGTGCTGATCTCGGCCGGCGGCGCATCGTGCGGAAACGGACCCATGGCGGCAACTCCCTGTTTTGTCTGGAGATCAGTTTCCGTCACTTGCTGCGCAACGTGCGTGCAAAATGACCCTTGATTTGCTAGTATCGCGCACGATCCGTGCATGAAATGGACATTCTGCGCATGCCCGAAGTCGACGCCTTCGACCTGAAAATGCTCGCCGCGCTGCAGGACGACGGCCGGCTGACCAACCAGCAGCTGGCCGACCTCGTCGGGCTGTCGGCATCGCAATGTTCGCGGCGGCGGATGCGGCTGGAGGAGGAGAAGGTCATCGCCGGCTACCCCGCCGACCTCGCCGGCGAGGCGCTCGGCTTCGGCCTGATCGCCTTCATCCACATCACGCTTGCGACCCACTCGCCCGACAACGCCAAGCGGTTTCGCGAACTGGTCAACCGCGTCGATGATATCCAGGAGGCCTATGCGCTGACCGGGGATGCCGACTACGTGCTCAAGGTGATGCTGCGCGACCTCAAGAGCCTGTCCGACATCGTCAACAACGTGCTGATGCCGCACCAGAGCGTGGCCCACGTGCGCTCCTCGATCGTGCTCGACCGCCTGAAGGAGAGCACCAGGCTGCCGCTGAAATCGCTACAGGCGTGATGGCTCGAATCGAGGGAAATCCGCCATTCGCTTTTGCGGCACCACTTGCGATCATTTCGACAACGGCAAGAGAGACGAACCATGGCGCTGCAGCTGCGACCGAACTGCGAATACTGCGACAAGGACCTGCCACCCAGCGCCACCGACGCGCGGATCTGTTCCTATGAATGCACGTTCTGTGCGGATTGCGCCGAGACCAGGCTCGGCAATGTCTGCCCGAACTGCGGCGGCGGTTTTGCGCCGCGGCCGATCCGCCCGGCCAAGCCGTGGCGGCCGGGTGTCTGCACGGTCAACCAGCCGCCGTCGGACAAGCGGGTGCATTTGAAGTACAGCCTCGAGGACGTCGCGGCGAATACGGCGCGCTTGAGGGATGTCAGGCCCGAGGAACGGTGAGACTCACTCGTCATTGCGAGCGCAGCGAAGCAATCCATTCTCTCCATGCCGGGGCCGGATCGATTGCTTCGTCGCTTCAGCGCAAAATTGCTTTGCAATTTTGTCGCGAGCTCCTCGCAATGACGGCCCCACTGTCGGGCTCCTTCCCCCTGAAAGGGGGAAGGTGGGATGGGGGTCAGCCGCGAGCGCTGGCGTCTACGGAGAGACCAGATCCCCACCCGGTTTGCTGCGCAAACCGACCTCCCCTTTTCAAGGGGAGGTGAAGCCGCGGAATGCGCGGGGAGCTACTCCGCCGCGACAATCGTTCCTTCAACCTCGCCGAAGCCGACGCGATAGCCGTCGCCCTGGCACCAGCCGCGCATCACGAGCGAATCGCCGTCCTCAAGGAACGAGCGCGTGACGCCGCCGGCAAGCTCGACCGGCTCGGTGCCGTTCCAGCTGATTTCCAGGAGACTGCCGCGCTGATGCTTTTCGGGGCCGGAGATCGTGCCGCTGCCCAGGAGATCGCCGACATTCATCGCGCAGCCGCTGGACGCGTGGTGCACGAGCTGCTGCACCGACGACCAGTACATGTATTTGAAGTTGGTGCTGCAGATCGTCTTCGCCTCGTTCATCGCACCGGCGCGCAGCGCAACGTCGAGCTGCATGTCGTAATTGTTCGGCTGGGTCTGCTTGAGGTACGCCAGCGGCGCCGGCTGCTGCGCCGGGCCCTGCATTCGGAACGGCTCGAGCGCCTCGCGCGTCACCACCCACGGGCTGATCGAGGTCGCGAACGCCTTGGCCTGGAACGGGCCGAGCGGCACATACTCCCACTGCTGGATGTCGCGCGCGCTCCAGTCGTTGAGGATGACGAAGCCGAAGATCATCTCCTCGGCCTGCTTCTCCGTCAGCATCTCGCCCATCGGCGAGGCCTGGCCGACGACCACGCCCATCTCGAGCTCGAAGTCGAGCCGCTTGCACGCGCCGAAGCTCGGTACCTCAGCAGTCGGCGGCTTCAGCTGGCCGCGGGGGCGGCGCACTTTGCTGCCCGACACGACCACAGTCGAGGCGCGGCCGTTATAGCCGATCGGCATATGCAGCCAGTTCGGCTGCAGCGCATTGTCCTTGCCGCGGAACATGACGCCGACATTGGTGGCGTGCTCCTTCGACGAGTAGAAATCGGTATAGCCCGAAACCGCAAACGGCATGTGCAGCCTGACGTCAGCCATCGGCACCAGCGCCCGCGCCCGCAATTCCCTGTTGTCGCGCAGCTCCGGATGATCCGAGCGGAGCAGCTCGCTGATCCGCACCCGCGTCGCCGACCACACTTTCGGCCCGAGCGCCATGAAGGCGTTGAGCGACGGCTGCGAGAACACGCCGAGCGGCCCGACATCGAGCCGCGAGTCCTGCTCGAGCTCCCAGAGGTCGAGCACATAATCGCCGATCGCAACGCCGACGCGCGGCGCAAGGCCATCCTTCGACGAGAACACGCCGTAAGGCAGGTTCTGGATCGGGAAGTCGGAGGTCGGTGCGACGTCGATGAAGGAGCGGAGCTTTGGGTCGTTGGGATGGGGCATGGTCTCTCCAATCAAGAAGCCGTCATGCCCGGGCTTGACCCGGGCATCCATCTTCAGAAAGCGCGATGGATCGCCGGGTCAAGCCCGGCGATGACGAGGGACACAATTCACGGCTTGTTCGGGTCGAACTTCTTCTCGAGTCCCTTCCAGCAATCCGAGTAATCGTCCTGCAGCGTCGACGACTTCGCCGCATGTTCGGTCACGCGCTGCGGGAAGCGGGTCTCGAACATGAAGGCCATCGTGCCGGTCAGCTTCACCGGCTTCAGCTCGCTGTTGCTGGCGTGCTCGAAGGCTTCACGGTCGGGGCCGTGCGGCAACATGCAATTGTGCAGGCTGATGCCGCCGGGCACAAAGCCCTGCGGCTTGGCGTCGTAGACGCCGTAGATCAGCCCCATGAACTCCGACATGATGTTCATGTGGTACCACGGCGGACGGAAGGTGTTATCGGCCACCATCCAGCGCTCCGGGAAGATCACGAAGTCGATATTCGCGGTGCCCGCGGTCTCCGACGGCGAGGTCAGCACCGTGAAGATCGAGGGATCGGGATGATCGAAGGCGATCGCGCCGACCGGCGAGAAGGTACGCAGATCGTATTTGTAGGGCGCGTAATTGCCGTGCCAGGCGACCACGTCGATCGGCGAATGCGGCAGCGTGGTCTTGAACAGCGAGCCGCCCCATTTCACGTAGAGCTCGGTCGGCGTGTCCTTGTCCTCGTAGCTCGCGACCGGTGTCAGGAAGTCGCGCGAATTGGCGAGGCAGTTGGCGCCGATCGGGCCGCGCTCCGGCAGCGTGAACGCGCCGCCGTAATTCTCGCAGAGATAGCCGCGCGCCGGGCCGCCGGGAATTTCGACGCGGAATTTGACGCCGCGCGGGATCACGACGATCTCGCCCGGCTCGGCGTCGATGCGGCCGAACTCGGTGACGAAACGCAGATTGCCCTGCTGCAGCACGAACATCATCTCGCCGTCGGCATTGTAGAAATGCTGATCGACCATCGATTTGGTGATGAGATAGATGTGTGCGGCCATGCCGGCCTGGGTGTTGGCATCGCCCGCCGTGGTCATGGTCTGCACGCCCTGCAGGAAGGTCATGTCCTCCTTCGGGATCGGCGCGGGGTCCCAGCGCAGCTGTGCGATCGGCATGTCGTATTCGTGGCACGGCGCGGTGCGCCACAGCCCGCTATCTGCCTTGGCGAAGCGGCCGGAGTGCCGCACCGACGGGCGGATGCGATAGAGCCAGGAGCGCTCATTGGTGCCGCGCGGCGCCGTGAACGGCGAGCCGGACAATTGCTCGGCATAGAGCCCGTAGGCGCAGCGCTGCGGCGAATTGCGCCCCATCGGCAGCGCGCCGGGCAAGGCCTCGGTCTCAAAACTGTTGCCGAAGCCGGACATGTAGCCCGGGGTGACCTGCCCTGAGCTGCACACGATCTGATCAGGCGAGGTATTGATGTTCATCGCTATCCTCCTTGCAGGGCCGCCCACATTTCCTGGTCGCGCTTGTCGGTCCAGATCACGGGATCGTCGATCCCCGACGCCTCGTCATAGGCGCGCGAAACGTTGAACGGCAGGCAGTGCTCGTAGATCGCAAAGCTCGAGAACTTCGGATCCATCACCTCGCGCGTTGCCGCCATCGATTCCTTCAGGCTGCGGCCCTTGGCGACGGATGATTCGGCGGCACCGTAGAGCGTAGTGACGAAATCGCGGGTCATCGCGATCGCATCGCGCCCGGTGGCGAGGCCCTTCAGCGCATCGCCACGGCCCGGCGCGATCGCCTTCGGATTGAAGGCGCGAATCTCGTTCAAGGTCGTCGGCCATTCGCGCAAATGCGCATCGCCGCAATAGCACGCCGAGTGGTATTCGATCAGATCGCCGGAGAACATTACCTCCGCATCCGGCACCCAGGCGACGATGTCGCCCGAGGTGTGGCCGGCGCCGAGTTGCATCAGCCGCACCTCGCGCTTGCCGAGATAGATCGACATCTCGCCTTCGAAGGTTAGCGTCGGCCAGGTCAGGCCGGGAATGCTCGCCGCATCCTGGAACAGGCGCGGGAAGCGGCCATATTCGGAATCCCAATCCTGCTGGCCGCGCTCCTCGATCAGGCGATAGGTCTCCTGCGAGGCGACGATGCCTTGCGCGTGATAGGCGGAGGCGCCGAGCACGCGCACCGCATGATAATGCGACAGCACGACATATTTGATCGGCTTGTCGGTGACGGTCTTGACCCGCTCGATCACCTTGTTCGCCATCGCCGGCGTCGCCTGCGCGTCGAACACCAGGCAGCCGTCGTCGCCGACGATCACGGCGGTGTTGGGATCGCCCTCGGCGGTGAAGGCATAGAGGTCGGTGCCGATCTCGGAGAAGGTGACTTTCTTCTCCGAAAGATCCGTGGTCGATGCGAAACCTTTGGCCATCAGTTCAATCCTGTCCGTTTGCTCAGTGCTATTGTTGTTGCTGCTGTTGCTGCTGCTGGCTGGCGTCCAGCATCCGCCGCTTCGCCAGCGCGATCGCCTCGCGCAGCACGTCGAGATCGCCGATATGGTTGGCGAGCACCAGGACCAGCGCGGCATCGAGATCGGCGCTCTGCGCCTCGGTGAGGCCGCGATGCGCCTCGACGATGGCGCGGAAGGCGTCGTCGGGCTTTGCGAAGTTCGAACTGGTCGACAGCGCCATGACGAATCCTCACCTCACACCGGCTGCGCGTGCCAGCGCCGCATCGAGCGCCGGCCGTGACGCGTTGCGGAAGCGTGCGGCAACATAGCCGTCCGGCCGCAGCAGATAGGCAGTGCCGGGCTCGGCATCGTAGCGCTTGCCGGCAAGGTCCTGCGCGTCGACCAGCCCGCCCTCGCCGCCGATCCGGATGCTGCCGACCCCGTCCGGCACATCGGCAGCAGCGCCATTGCCAAACTCCAGCAGCGTGAAGCGCGTTCCCTGCCTGATGAAAACGTCGGTCAGGTAGGTGGAACCCCCGCCCTGCTCCGTCACCGGAGCATCCAGCATCGAGGCGCCCGGCCGCGGGCCGCCGCGCCAATCGTCGCAATCGCCGCTCGACAGCGGCGTGTCGTAGACCGACGGCACAGAGAGCCGCCCGCCATTGACCATGCGCTTGCCGAACTCGGTATCCTTGGCGAGCGACAGCACGGCCTGACGCAGCCGCGCTTCCTGTTTCGTCACCGGCGCCATGAAGTCGGTCGAGCGGGTGGACTCGCGGATATTCTCGTCCGCCGCCGCGCTGCGCTCGATGTGATAGCTCTCCAGCAAGCCCTCCGGCGACAGCCGGCGCAGCACGCGGTCGAGCTTCCACGCCAAATTCTCGGCGTCCTCGAGCCCGGAATTGGCGCCGCGCGCGCCGAACGGCGAGACTTGGTGGGCGGAATCACCGGCAAAGATCACCCGGCCGTGGATGAACTTGGCCATCCGGCGACACTGGAACTTGTAGAGCGATATCCATTCGAACTCGAACTTGTCGTGGCCGAGCATGCGCTCGATCCGCGGCCGGACATTCTCGGGCTGCTTCTCGGCCACCGGATCGGCATCCGGGTTGAGCTGCAGGTCGATCCGCCAGATATCGTCCGGCTGCTTGTGCAGCAGCGCCGAGCGTCCGGCATGGAACGGCGGATCGAACCAGAACCAGCGCTCGGTCGGGAACGCCGCCGTCATCTTGACGTCGGCGATCAGGAACTGGTCCTCGAACACCTGGCCCGCGAACTCCGCGCCGACCATCTGCCGCAGCGACGAACGGGCGCCATCGCAGGCGACCACGAAGGCCGCGTGCACCTGGTAGGAGCCGTCGGGAGTTGCGATGGTCAGCGCGACGCCATCGTTGCGGCTCTCCAGCGCGATCACCTTGTTGCGCCAGCGCAGGTCGATTTCAGGCAGTTGCCCGACACGGTCGACCAGATAGGCCTCGGCGTAGAACTGCTGCAGGTTGATGAAGGCGGGCCGCTTGTGGCCTTCCTCCGGAAGCAGATCGAACTGGTAGAGCTGCGAGGCGCCGTGGAAGATCTTGCCGACGCTCCACACCACGCCCTTCTCGACCATGCGGTCGCCGACGCCGAGCCGATCCCAGAACTCAAGCGAGCGTTTCGAGAAGCAGATCGCCCGCGAGCCTTCGCCGATCCGGTCGGCATCGTCGAGCAGCACCACGCGCTGGCCGCGCTGCGCGAGATCGATCGCGAGCGACAGTCCCACCGGCCCGGCGCCGACCACGACGACGGGATGCTCCGCGACATTGGCGCCCGAGCGCTCCTGGTCGGGGTGACGGCGATAGCCGAACTGGGTTTTGGCCTGTGCCGTGTTGGCGTGTGCCATTACGTGACCCTGGATGTTTCCCTTGCGCCGCGGCCTCTGGCTGCGGTTCTGTGTGACCGGCGTGCGACCGGGACCTTGCGAGCCGGCCGCGACCTTGCTAAATTAGTCTCACTTGCAACTATCTTAAACCCCCAGTCGGGGCTGCCGTCAACTCAAATTGGAGGGATTTTTGGCACGGACCTCTACAAGCCAGCCTCCAGCCCGGCCGCGCAGTGCCGTGGAAGCGGAGCTGCGCGACACTATCGCGCCGACCAAGAAGCGCCTCGATCTCTTCCATTTCATGCCGTTCCGCCTGAACCGGCTGGCGGCCGAGGTGTCCTCGGCGCTGTCGAGCGAATATCAGGCGCGCTACGGCCTCGACATTCCGGCGTGGCGCGTGCTCGCAACCCTCGGCTTCCGCAGCGATCCCTGCAGCGCGCAATACATCGCGCACTGCACGCGCACCCATAAATCCACCATCAGCCGCGCCGTGTCGGCGCTGATGGAGCGCGAGATCGTCGAGCGCGTCGAGAACGCCGACGACCGCCGCGAATTCCGCCTGCGACTGACCAAAACGGGCCAGGCGCTCTACGAGGAACTGATCCCGCGCCTGCTGCGCAAGGAACAGGAGATCTTGTCCTGCCTCTCCGCACAGGAACGCCGCGACCTCGGCCGCTTGCTCGGCAAGGTCGAGAACAGCCTCGAACTGGTGCAGACCAGCGAAGAGGCCGACGCGAAGGATGTGTATTAGGCTCACTCAACCCGTCATCCTGAGGAGCGCGCAGCGCGTCTCGAAGGATGCACGGCCCGGCTGGTGGCCGTCGACCCTTCGAGACGCGCGCAAGAGCGCGCTCCTCCAGCGACAAAGGCGAAGCCTTTGCGCGGGGGTGACGGTGATGGAATTTTGTGCGCGGCCCCCTCGATCGTCATTGCGAGCGAAGCGAAGCAATCCATACATCCCAGCATGTGGGACGATGGATTGCTTCGTCGCTACGCTCCTCGCAATGACACAGCCGTCACGCCCGCTCGATATGCTTGGCGATCACCGGAAAATAATTGTCCTTCGATCCCTTGTCGATCGCTTCCTGCAGCACCGTGCCGATCAGCTCCGCACCGCGGATCTTGATGCCGGCATCGACGGCGAGCTCCAGCGCGTAGGAGAGATCCTTCAGCGCATATTCGGTCGAGAATGCGCGCTCGGGAAACACGCCGGGCACGATCGCCTTCATGCCATGGTTGCGCAGCGCAAAGCTGTCGGCCGAGCCCTTCGACAAGGTTTCCAGCAGCAGTTTCGGATCGACGCCGTTATGCTTCGCCACCGCGACAGCCTCGGCCAGCGCGTTCACGGTCTCGAACAGCACCATGTTGTTGAGGATCTTGGTCACCTGCCCGGCGCCGACGTCACCGCAATTGGTGACATCGGTGGCGAAGCAGCGGATCAAGGGCTCGATCGCGGCATAGAGCGCCGGCACCGCGCCGACCATCACGCTGAGCGTGCCGTCCTGCGCCGCCTGCCGCGTACGCGCGATCGGCGCGTCGACCCACGCCGCGCCCTTGGCTTGCAACTGCGCGGCGAAATCGCGGGTCTGACTGACTGAAGACGTGCCGAGATCGACCACGATCTGGCCGCTTCTCGTGTTCTTCAAGATGCCGTCGCCTTCGAACACCGCGCGCACGTGCCTGGCGCTCGGCAAGCAGAGGAACAGCACATCGCTCTGCTTGATGACGTCGGCGACCGACGCCACAACCTCGGCACCGTCGGCGCGCAACCGCTGCAGCGGCTCGGCCGAGAGGTCGAACACGACAACGCGCTTGCCGCTCTTCTTGACCAGGTTGCGGCAAATCGGCTCACCCATCACGCCGAGGCCGATGAACCCGAGAGTCTTGGTGTCAGTCGTCTTGGTGTCAGTCATATCGCTTCTTTTTTGACGTTTCTTGACGTGTTGCAGACGAGCCTCGCCCAATCGGCGAGGCTATTTCGCGAATGATCGCGACGGCGCCAGATGCAGCGCGAACGCATCGACCTTGTCGCTGGCGCGCGGATAGATCTCGCTGACGATCGGATCGTGACCGGGAATGAAGCGATCCGGATGGCCGGCGAGCCGCTCGACCGTCTCCCAGCCCTGCGCCATGTCGCCGACATTGTAGACGATCGGGAACGGGCTGCGCTTGTGCAGGTTCGCATAATAATGCGCGGCGTCCGACGCCAGCACGACCGGGCCGCGCGCAGTCTCGATGCGCACCACCTGCAGGCCGTCGGAATGGCCGCCGACGCGATGCACGGTGACGCCAGGTGCGATCTCGCCGTCGCCGGAGTGGAAGGTGACGCGCTCGCCATAGACGTGGCGCACCATCTGCGTGATGTGCTCGATGGAGAATGGATGGCGCAGCATGCCGTTGCACATGCAGCGGCCGGTCGCGTAGCTCATCTCACGTTCCTGCAGATGGAATTTGGCGTTCGGGAAGCGATCCAGATTGCCGGCATGGTCGTAGTGCAGATGGGTGACGATGACGTCCTTGATGCTGTCGGCACTGACCCCGAACCCGGCCAGCGCGTCGACCGGGTTGAGCGTCAGCTTGCGGGCGCGCGCCTTGGCCTCCTCGGCGTTGAAGCCGGTGTCAACCAGGATGTCGCGGCCATGGCCACGGATCAGCCAGACGAAATAATCCAGGTCCTGCGCGGTGGTGTCGTGCGGATCGGGCACCAGGAAGTTGAGTTGGGGCGTGCGCGGCGACATCGTCGCGTAGCGCAGGGCGTAGATTTCGTAGGCGTTTCCCATCGGTTTCGCTCTTGTTTGCAAGGCCTGTCTTGACGGCTTGTTTTTGAATGGCCTGCCGTCCCGAACACAAAGCCATCGCCTCGCGCAAAGGTCAAACCGCGCAGAGTGCGACGAGCGCATGACAGGGTGGCGAGAGTGAGTGCGATCACATGATCGGCCCGCAGGAACCAGCACCGTGCCGTGATGGCGATCGCCACCATGACCGCATGCTGCTGCACTGCGGTCTGGCTGGTATCACCGCGATAAACGATGCTGCCGCAAGCCGTTGACGGGGGCTTGGCCGTGGTTTGATAATGGATTTTCGCTAGAGTAAGGTTCCCGAGGCGCAGGCTGGAAGCGGCGCCATTTCACTGGAATGCCGCGATCTGGATTTGCTGCGATTATGAAGATCCGCCTTGCCTTGCTCGCCACGCTGATTTTTTCAATCGCGGCGCCCACTTTGTCCTACGCCGCCGGCGACCGTTTCGCGCTGGTCATCGGCAACGCCAAATATCCCGACGCCGACGCACCGCTGAAGGAGCCGGTCAACGACGCACGTGACGTCGCCGACGAGCTCAAGCGCGACGGCTTCACCGTCGAGGTCGGGGAGAACCTGACCGGCGACGGCATGCGCCGCGCCTTCGACCGGCTCTACGGCAAGATCAAACCGGGCTCGGTCGCCCTGATCTTCTTCTCCGGTTACGGCATCCAGTCGAACCGGCAGAGCTACATGATCCCGATCGATGCGCAGATCTGGGCCGAGGCCGACGTGCGCCGCGACGGCTTCAGCCTCGAGACCGTGCTCGGGGAAATCAACAGCCGTGGCGCCGGGGTGAAGATCGCCTTGATCGACGCCTCGCGGCGCAACCCGTTCGAGCGGCGCTTCCGCAGCTTTTCGGCGGGGCTCGCCCCGGTGATCGCCCCGAACGGTACATTGGTGATGTATTCGGCCGCGCTGTCGTCGGTCGTCTCCGACAATGGCAGCGACCACAGCCTGTTCGTGCGGGAACTCCTGAAGGAGATCCGCACCCCCGACCTGATGGCCGAGGAAACGCTGAACCGGACCCGCGTCGGCGTCACCCGCGCCTCGCGGCAGGAACAGGTGCCGTGGATCTCGTCGTCACTGGCCGAGGATTTCTCGTTCATTCCGGCCGGCACGGCCGGGCCGTCGAACGCCGCGCCGGCACCCGCCGCGTCGCCGTCACCGGAGGTGGCAGCGGCACCGCCGGTCGCGCCTCCGCCGGCTCCGCCCGCCGCAACGCCAACACCGCCTGCGGCAACCCCGACGCCACCAGCGGCAACAGCGCCGACACCATCACCGGCGCCGCAGACGCCTCCGGTTGCGGCAGCGCCGACTGCACCGCCACCCCAGCCCAAGGCGCCCGAGATCGCCCTGCCACCGCCCGCGGCTCCGCCGCCAGTGGTGATCCAGCCCACGCCGGCGCCGAGCAATTCGCCTGTGCTCGCCGATGATCCGACGATCAAGAGCCTGAGCGAAAAGCTGGACAAGAATCCCGATGACGCAGCGGCGCTGTATCGCCGCGGCCAGGTCTATGCCAGCAAGGGAGCCTACGACCTCGCGGTGAAGGACTTCACCAATTCGCTGCGGCTGAACCCGAAGGATGTCGAGGCCTATAACAACCGCTGCTGGGTCCGCACCGTGATCGGCGACCTGCAGGCGGCGCTGAAGGACTGCAACGAGGCGCTGCGGCTGCGTCCGAACTTCGTCGATGCGCTCGACAGCCGCGGGCTGATGAACCTGAAGGGCGGGCAGAACAAGAACGCGATCGCCGATTTCGACGCCGCGCTGAAGATCAACCCGCGGCTGACTTCGTCGCTGTACGGGCGCGGCCTCGCCAAGCAGCGCAACGGCGCGGTCGCGGAGGGCGATCTCGACATCGCCAACGCCAAGGCGATGGACCCGAACATCGTCAAGGAATTCGCCGACTACGGCGTACAGTGACAATGGACGAAGGTCTGCCCGCGGCTCGAACCGCTGACGGAATTGAGCGACTAATCAGAGGGTGCGAGCCGGGCAGCGATGCCGGCAATCAATCTGGATAGTCGTTGGAACCGCGCCAGCTTGCGCAGGAGGGACCGAAATGTTCAAGCCGTCGGCAAAGGCCGCGATCGTTTCAATCATGACCGTTGGCGCCGCGCTGTCGTTCGGCATGGCCGTCGCCCGCGCCGGCGACGTCACCGAGGACCAGATCATCAGAGCGCTGACGCCCGACAAGAAGCCGCTGACCCGCGGCCTTTCGGCCGGACCGCAGACCACCTCGCCGGAGCTGAACGCAGACCAGGCCAAATTCGTGCAGAGCGTCCGCGGCCGCGCCACCCGCTCGCTGTCCTCGGCCGAGCGCGAGGAAATCGCGACCATCGTCCAGGACAAGCCCAAGATCGATCTCGAGATCAACTTCGACTACAACTCCGCCGACATCAGCGCGAAGTCGCTGCCCTCGGTGCAGGCGCTCGGCCGCGCCTTGACCAATCAGGACCTGAAGGGCTCGACCTTCGTGGTCGCCGGCCATACCGACGCCGCCGGCGGCGAGGACTACAATCAGGGCCTCTCGGAACGCCGCGCCGACGCCATCAAGCGCTATCTCGTCGACAAATACGGCATCAACGGCACGGATCTCGTCACCGTCGGCTATGGCAAGAGCAAGCTGAAGGACCCGGGCCACCCGATGGCGGAGGTGAACCGGCGCGTGCAGGTCGTGAACGTGGAAAACAAGGCCACCGCCGCCAAGTGATGGGCGGTGGCGTGGCCCCTTTTTGAGGCTACAATGCGTCCCGCACTCCGGCGGGGCGCATTTGCTTTAGGGCCAATGCTGTTTGGGCCGAGCCCCAACGCGGCCCACAGGTGAACCCGCCTCACATGACGTCAGGGCATGATCCGGAACAATGGCACCGGTCTTCCGAATGCCCAGGCAATACGATAGCGAGCGTGATGAGACTTCGACCAACACCGATGACGCGCCAAGCGCTGGATTGATCAGGCGATGAACTTTTCCCAATACCTCAAGCCTGCGCTCGGCACGGTGTTTTTCCTCGCCCTTGCGATCGCCTATTACGCGTTCGAGCACCGCTCGCATCCGGAAGAGAAGGAGACGCCGGGCCAGGCGCTGGTCGTGGTGACGAAGTCGACCAATGCCTGCTTCTCCGACATGGTCCGCGTCACCGGCTTCATCGTGCCGCGCCGCGAGGCGCAGGTGAATGTCGACCAGGACGGCTCCAAGGTCACCGACGTGCTGGTCCGCGAGGGCGACACCGTCACCGAGAACCAGGAACTGGCGCGGCTGACCCCGCCGCCGCAGCAGGCCACACAGGCCAATGCCAAGCCGCTTGTGCTGCGGGCGCCGGCGGCCGGCCTCGTCACCGAAGTGCGCACCGCGCCCGGCGCTCCGGCCTCGCCGCAGGCTCCGCCGATGTTCAAAATCTCCATCAACAACGAGATCGAGCTCGACGCCGAAGTGCCGGGCTTCCAGCTGCTGAAGCTCAATCCCGGCGCCAATGTGCGGATCAGCCGCGACGATGCGCCCGACATGGTCGGCAAGGTCCGCCAGATCTCGCCACAGATCGACCGCACCACCCAGCTTGGGCATGTCCGCATCACCATCAACAACAATCCGTCGCTGAAGGTCGGCATGTTCGCGCGCGCCAATATCGACGCCAAGCGCTCCTGCGGCGTCGCGGTGCCGCGCACCGCGATCGACCGCCTGACCCTGCAGGTCGTGAAGGGCAACACCGTCGAGACCCGCAGGGTGCGCGTCGGGCTGACCTCCGACACCTCGACCGAAATCCTTGAAGGCCTCGACGTCGGCGAAATCGTCGTGGCCGACGCTGGCACCTCGCTGCATGACGGCGACCAGATCAAGACCATGTTCGCCGACGAACTCGATCGCACGCGATCACGGTAATTCGGGCACGCTAATGGCTTTGAACATCTCGGCATGGTCGATCCGGAACCCGCTTCCCTCGATCGTCTTCTCGATCATCCTGCTCGTGCTGGGATGGGTCTCCTTCACCAAGCTCGCGGTGACGCGGCTGCCGAGCGCCGACATTCCGGTGATCTCGGTCGCGGTCTCGCAATTCGGCGCCGCGCCGTCGGAACTTGAATCGCAGGTCACCAAGACCATCGAAGACGGCGTCTCCGGCGTCGAGGGCGTGCGCCACATCTCCTCCTCGATCACCGACGGCCTGTCGGTGACCACGATCCAGTTCGCGCTGGAGACCAACACCGACCGCGCGCTCAACGACGTCAAGGACGCGGTGACGCGGGTGCGCGCCAATCTGCCGCAGAATGTCACCGAGCCGTTGATCCAGCGCGTCGACGTGATCGGCCTGCCGATCGTGACCTATGCTGCGATCTCGCCCGGCAAGACGCCGGAGCAGCTGTCCTATTTCGTCGACGACGTGGTCAAGCGCGCCCTGCAGGGCGTGCGCGGCGTCGCCCAGGTCGAGCGCATCGGCGGTGTCGAGCGCGAGATCCTGGTCTCGCTCGATCCCGACAAGCTGCAGGCGGTGGGACTGACCGCGGTCAATGTCAGCCAGATCCTGCGCGGCACCAATGTCGACGTCGCCGGCGGCCGCGCCGAGATCGGCAAGAACGACCAGGCGATCCGGACGCTCGCCGGCGCCAAGACGCTGAACGAGCTCGCCGGCACCATGATCCCGCTGTTCGGCGGCGGCGAGATCCGGCTCGACGATCTCGGCACCGTCACCGACACCATCGCCGACCGGCGCACCTTCGCCCGCTTCAACGGCGAGCCGGTGGTCGCGCTCGGCATCAAGCGCTCCAAGGGCGCCAGCGACGTCGTCGTCGCGGCCGCGGTGCAGAAGCGGATCGACGCGCTGAAGGTGGCCTATCCCGACGTCGACCTGAAGCTGATCGACACCTCGGTCGAGTTCACCAAGGGCAATTACGAGGCCGCGATCTCGACCCTGTTCGAGGGCGCGATCCTCGCCGTGATCATCGTGCTGCTGTTCCTGCGTGACATGCGTGCCACGATCATCGCGGCGGTCTCGCTGCCGCTGTCGATCTTCCCGGCATTCTGGGCGATGGACCTGCTCGGCTTCTCGCTCAACCTCGTCTCCTTCCTCGCCATCACGCTCTCGACCGGCATCCTGGTCGACGATGCCATCGTCGAGATCGAGAACATCGTCCGCCACATGCGGATGGGCAAGACGCCCTATCGTGCCGCCCTCGAAGCCGCCGACGAGATCGGCCTTGCGGTGATCGCGATCTCGCTCACGATCATCGCGATCTTCGCGCCGGCGAGCTTCATGTCAGGCATTGCCGGGCAGTTCTTCAAGCAGTTCGGCATCACCGTGTCAGTGCAGGTGTTCTTCTCGCTGCTCGCCGCGCGCTTCGTGACGCCGATGCTGGCCGCCTATTTCCTCAAGCATCATGACCACGACGATCCACCGCCCGGCCCGATCCTGCGCGGCTATCACAGCCTCGTCACCTGGTCGGTGAAGCATTACTTCGTCACCGTGCTGATCGGCTTTGCGATCTTCGCCGCGTCGATCTGGAGCATCACGCTGCTGCCGCAGGGCTTCCTGCCGGCGCAGGACACCGCGCGCTCGCTGCTCGCGATGGAGCTGCCGCCCGGCTCGCAGCTCGCCTACACAGAGAAAGTCACCGAGGAGATCGTGGCGCGGCTGCGCAAGCGGCCCGAGGTACGAAGCGTGTTCGTCGACGGCGGCCGGGTGCCGCCGGGCCTGCAGGAGGTGCGCCGCGCCGCGCTGATCATCAACTACACGCCGAAGGCCGACCGCAAGATCACCCAGCGCGAGCTCGAACTGTCGATCGGCAAGGAGCTCGATAACGTCCCGGATATCAGGTTCTGGTTCCTCGACGAGAACGGCCTGCGCGCGATTTCGCTGGTCGTCACCGGCACCGACAGCAACATCGTCAACAACGTCGCCAGCGAACTCGCGACGCAGATGAAGCGGATTCCGATCATCGCCAACGTGATCTCGGAGACCGCGCTCGACCGGCCCGAGCTGCGCATTCGCCCGCGCGCCGAGCTCGCGGCCCGGCTCGGCGTCTCGACCGAGAGCCTGTCGCAGACCATCCGCGTCGCCACCATCGGCGACGTCGGTCCGGCACTGGCGAAGTTCGACGCCGGCGACCGCCAGGTGCCGATCCGCGTCCAGCTCGAGGACAATGCGCGCAGCGACCTGCAGATGCTGGAGCAGTTGCGGGTGCCGCTCGGCCAGCGCGGCGAACGCGGCGGCGTGCCGCTCTCCGTCGTCGCCGACATCCAGCTCGACCAGGGCCCGACCAGCATCAACCGCTACGACCGCGAGCGGCAGGCCACCGTCGCCGCCGATCTCGTCGGCAATGCCGCGCTGGGCGACGCCACCAAGTTGATCTACGACCTGCCGGTCATGAAGAGCCTGCCGAAGGGCGTGAAGGTCAGCCCGTCCGGCGACGCCGAGAGCCTCGCCGAGCTGTCCGACGGCTTCGCCACCGCGATCACCGCCGGCCTGATGATGGTCTATGCCGTGCTGGTGCTGCTGTTCGGCACCTTCCTGCAGCCGATCACCATCCTGTTCTCGCTGCCGCTCTCGATCGGCGGCGCGATCGGCGCGCTGCTGTTGACCGGCAAGCAGCTCACCACGCCGGTTTGGATCGGCATCCTGATGCTGATGGGTATCGTCACCAAGAACGCCATCATGCTGGTGGAGTTCGCGGTCGAGGCGATCCGCGACGGCAAGGCGCGCGAGGAAGCCATGATCGACGCCGGCATGAAGCGCGCCCGCCCGATCGTGATGACCACGATCGCGATGGCCGCCGGCATGATGCCGTCGGCGCTGGCGTTCGGCGCCGGCGGCGAATTCCGCTCGCCGATGGCGCTCGCGGTGATCGGCGGCCTGATCTTCTCGACCGCGCTGTCGCTGGTGTTCGTGCCGGCGATGTTCATGGTGATGGACGATATCGGCGGCCTGATCTGGCGCTTCGGCAAGCGGCTCGTGGTCTCGCATGCCGACCACGAGCTGACGCCGAACGAGAAGCAGGCTGACGAGACCAAGCGGCCGCCCGGTCCGCCAAACATGATCTCGCCCGCCGCGGAATGAGCTGAGGCCGCGCCTCGCCAGCGGTGCGACCCGTACGAGATGACGTACTCCAAAATATCGAAAACAACCCCATGCAAAGGAGCCGACGGCGGCCGGCATTCGACACGGCGACTTGACACGTCGGGCAAATCAGCGATATTTTTCCATTATTCCGAAATCATGGTGTGAGTCCTCCAACACGTCGTCCCTGCGAAAGCACTAGGGCATTTGCACATCTCTTCGAGGCTAGAAAACCGACTCATCATCAAGGGGTTAGCTACTAGGCGAGAGCCGAAATCGGCGGGCGCAACCCTAGTGCAGATGAGTAAGTTCTCTGCGGTTTTCGGCCAACTCTTTGAGAAGACTCCGGAAAGACTGCGGAGGATATGTATATACGCTAGTGCGAAAGCAGGGACCCATACTCCGCGGCAGACCTCGTTGAAGGGACTCGTTGTTCCAGCATCGTCCAGCAATCGGCGGTCGTGGTTATGGGTCCCTGCTTTCGCAGAGACGACGATGAGGAAGGATATCGATTCAGGGCGTTACACCAGGCGGTGTCATCGCCTGCGCATGCGGGTGATCTCAAGTTCTAATACAGCCGCGTCCGATAGGCCTCTTCCATCGCCTTCTCGGCGACCTCGACCTCGATCGCGGCGGTCTGCTCGGCGATGATCCGGCCGAGCGTCGGAAAGCTGTGGCGCTCGACCTGCGCGGCGGGATTCCAGAGCTTTGAGCGCATCAGCGCCTTGCCGCAGTGGAAGTAGGTCTCGTCGACATGCACCTTGAGGCCGATGATCGGCGTGACGTTCTGCACCGTCAGCGGCGTCAACAGATCGACCTCCTGCGAGATCTCGGCGCGCCCGTTGACGCGCAGCGTTTCGTTGATGCCGGGCACCATGAAGATCAGCCCGATCCCGGGCGACGCGATGATGTTGCCGAACGTATCGACCCGGTTGTTGCCGCGCCGATCCGGGATCAGCAGCGTCTTGTCGTCGAGCACGGAAACGAAGCCCGGCGCATCGCCGCGCGGGCTGGCGTCGGCATGCCCCTTGCCGTCGCTGGAGGCGATGACGAGGAATGGCGACAGCGCGATGAAGTCGCGGCAGAACTTGTCGAGATGATAGAGCACCTTTTTCTCGGCGAGCGGGCTCAATTGCCCGAAATGCGCACGAAGATCCTCCTGCGATTTGACCGGCGGCTTGCCGCCTGCATTCTGGTCACCCATAGCGAACCTCCCGTTTGGTTTGTCTCAATTCGTTGAGTATGATCTTGTCGGAAAACCGCTTCGCACTTTTCCGGATCACGCTCTATCGATACCGCACCAGCTCGCGACGAAGAGGGCGTAGGCCTTGGTCACCTTCTTCAGCGAATCGAGCTGGACCCGTTCATTGAAGCCGTGCGCGTTCTCCATCCTGGCGCCGAAGCAGAATGCGGGAACACCATAATCCAGGCCATAGAAGCGCGCATCCGTCAGCGCGGTCGAGGGAAAATCCGTCAGCTTGCGCCCGAACACATGCTCGTAGACCGAGCCGAGGACCGCCTCGCTCTCCTGCACCTCGGTCGCTTCATAGCCCGGCGACAGGAAGCCGGACCAGACGATCTCGGGCGGATTGTTGGCGAGGAACGGATGGGCCCTGGCAGCCTTGGTCACGCACGCGACGATCTCTGCCTGGCAGTCGGCGATTTTCCATCCGGGCAGGATGCCGATCCGGCAATCGACGTCGCACCACGCCGGTACGCTGGAGGCCCAATCCCCGCCCTTGATGATGCCGGGATTGAAGTTGAGCGGGTGATGCACCGCGCCGAAGTAGCGATGCGACTTGGCACGCTCGTTCCACTCCGCCTCTAGCGCGTCGAGATGGCCGATCAGATGATAGGCGGCGCGTATAGCGTTCGAGCCGGTGCCGGCGCGCGCGACATGGACCGGGATTCCGCGAACCCTGAGGCGAAACCAGATCACGCCGACCTGGGCGCGCATCAACCGTTCCTCGGTCGGCTCCGGCAGCAGGCAGGCATCGGCACGGTAACCGCGCTGCAACGTCGAGAGCGCGCCGAGACCGGTGCTCTCCTCCTCGATCACGGATTGCAGATGGATGCGGCCTTTCGGCGCAAAGCCCGCGGCCTTCACCGCATCGAGCGCGTAGAGCGCAGCAATGGTGCCCGACTTCATGTCGCCGGTGCCGCGGCCATAGAGCCAACCGTCCTCGACCACCGGCTGGAACGGCGGCCGCTCCCACATGTCGAGCGGCCCGACCGGTACCACGTCGCAATGCCCCTGAAGGATCAGCGAACGTCCCTCCTCGCGCGCCGGCCGATAGGTGCCGACGACGGTCCGCGCGCGGGAGAAATCGGTCTCGACCGGCCCGTAGCCGGGCAGCGTCTTCAGCTCATCCTGATTGATGACCCAGTCGTCGACCTCATAGCCGCGCTCGCGCAGCAGCTTCGCGAACATGTCCTGGCACGGACCTTCCTGGCCGCGCGTGCTGGGAATCGACGAGAAGGCAATCGTGGTCGCGATCTGCTGCTCGAAGGCGGCGTCGACAGCCGCCTCGATGCGCTCGCGCGCGCCGGCCGGAAGGGGGACTGAACGGCTGTCGGTCATGAATTGATCCTTGCTGTGGAGCGTGCATCGGCCGCGGCCGCAAAGCCCGGCTGGTCGAAGAAATCGCGCCCGGGAATCGCGTCGAGCAGATCGCGAGTGTAGGCTTGGCGCGGCGCGGTGAACACTTCGGCGGTGGTGCCTTCTTCCACGATACGCCCCTTCTGCAGGACGATGACGCGGTCGGCGATCTCGGCGGCGATCCGCAAATCGTGTGTGATGAAGATCATCGCAAGCCGCATCTCCTGGCGCAGCTCGGCGAGCAGCGCCAGCACCTGGGCCTGCACCGAGACGTCCAGCGCCGACACCGCCTCGTCGGCGATCAGAACCCGCGGCTTCAGCGCCAGCGCCCGCGCGATGCAGATGCGCTGGCGCTGGCCGCCCGAGAATTCGTGCGGGTAGCGATCGGCGGCGGTCGCCGACAGGCCGACCCGTACCAGGAGCTTGTTCGCCTGGGCCATCGCCTCGGCCCGCGACATCCCATAGGCCATCGGTCCGCGCGCGATGGCATCGCCGACCTTCTGGCGCGGATCGAGACTGGCAAACGGATCCTGGAACACGATCTGGAGCCGGCGCCGCGCCTGGCGCAACGCCTCACCGCGCAGCTGCCGGAGATCCGCGCCGCCAAAGCGGATGGCGCCGGCGTCAGGTTCGGTGAGCCGCATGATCATGCGCCCGAGCGTCGACTTGCCGGAGCCGGATTCACCGACCACCGCAAGCGTCTCGCCCTCGTGCAGCGTCAGCGAGACGCCATCAGCGGCGATCACCTCGCGTGGCGGCTGCAGCCAGCCGCGCTTGACCCGAAAGGTCTTTTGCAGGCCGATGACCTCGAGCAGCGGCTCGGGACGCATGATGGCCTCGTGGATGTCGGCGAGGCGCGCCTTCGGCACCGCGTCGATCAGTTCGCGCGTGTAGGCGGCTTGCGGATTGCGAAGCACCTCGCTGGCCGTGCCCTGCTCGACCACCTTGCCGTGGCGCAGCACCACGACGCGATCGGCAACGTCGGCGACGACGCCGAAATCATGGGTGATCAGCAGCACGCCCATGCCGCGCTCGCGCCGGAGATCGTCGATCAGGCGCAGGATCTGGCGCTGGGTCGTGACATCGAGCGCGGTGGTCGGCTCGTCCGCGATCAGGAGCGCGGGACGGTTGGCCATCGCCATCGCGATCATCACACGCTGGCGCTGGCCGCCGGAAAGCTCGAACGGGTAGCTCTTTTCGAGAAGCTGCGGATTCGGCAGCCCGACCTGGGTCAGCAGCGTCAGCACCCGCTCGCGGAGTTCGGTCGCCGAGGGCGCAGGCCGCTGGTGCCCCAGGATCATCTCCTCGATCTGCCTGCCGACGCGCTTCAGCGGATTGAGCGAAGACAACGGCTCCTGAAAGATCATCGCGGCGTTGCCGCCGCGCAGCTTGCGGAGAGCGCGGCCGTCGAGCTTCGACGGATCCTGCCCTGCGACCGCCACGGCGCCGGACGCGATGTCGACGCCCCGCGGCAACAGCGACAGCACCGCATGCGCGATCATCGACTTGCCGGAGCCGGACTCGCCGACCAGGCAAACCACTTCGTTTGGCTTGATCTCAAAGGAGACGTTCTCGACCGCGAAGGGCCGATCACCGCCCTTGGGGAGCGCGATCGAGAGACCATCGACGGCAAGAACAGGCGCGCCGGACTGCATGGCTTCGCTCATGAGCGGCGCCTCGAGACGCGCGGGTTGAGGACATCAGACAGTCCCTCGCCGAACAGGTTGATCGCCAGCACGGTGACGAGGATGGCGAGGCCGGGAAACACGCTCATCCACCACGCGTTCCGGATCACGGTGCGGCCCGCGCCGATCATGAAGCCCCACGACATCAGATTGGGATCGCCGAGCCCCATGAAGGACAGCGCGCTTTCCAGCAGGATCGCAGTGGCAACCGTCAGCGACGTCACCACCAGGATCGGCGAGATCGCGTTCGGCAGGATATGGCCGAGTACGATGCGCCAGGTGCGTTCGCCCTGGCACAGCGCGGCCTCGACGAATTCGCGGTGCCGCAGACGGAGGAATTCGGCGCGCGTGAGCCGCGCCAGCGGCGGCCAGCTCACCGCGCCGATGGTCAGGATGATCGTGAGCAGCGACGGATTGAAGGTCGCGACCAGCAGGATGGCCAGCACGAAGGCTGGAATGGTCTGGAACAATTCCGTCATCCGCATCAGCACCAGATCGACCTTGCCGCCGAAATAGCCCGAGATCGCACCGATCACGACGCCGATCGCCATCGCCGCGAGCGCCGAGGCGATGCCGATCAGGAGCGACACGCGTGCGCCATAGGCGACGCCGGCGGCGACGTCGCGGCCGAGCGTATCGCCGCCGAGCCATAATCCGTCCTCGCCGGGCGGCGTGAACGGCGCGCCGACCATCTCCCAGGGCGAAACCGGAAACGCGATCGGCGCGACGATCGCGACGACAACGACGACCAGCAGCAGGACGAGGCCGATCATTCCGCTCGGATGACGCAGGAAGGCGCGCACCGTGTCCATCACGCCGCTCCCGTGGTCATGCGGGGATCGATCAGCCGGTAGACCAGGTCGGTGAGCAGGTTGAGCGCGATCACGACGATCGAGAGGATCAGGAAGATGCCGAGCAGGACCGGATAGTCGCGCTGCAACAATGCCTCGAAGGTCAGGCGGCCGAGGCCCGGCCAGGCAAATACCGTCTCGATCACCACGGCGCCGCCGACCAGCGCGCCGGCTTGCATGCCAGCGACGGTGACGACCGGCACCAGCGCATTGCGCAGCATGTGGCCGACCACGATGCGCGTTCCGGACAAGCCCTTGGCGCGCGCGGTCTTGATGAAATCCTGCTGCGCGACCTCGATGATCGAGGATCGCATCAGCCGCGCATAGATCGCCAGATAGATCGCCGCCAGCGACGTGACCGGCATGATCATGTGTTTCATGATGTCGAGCGCATGCTCGACCGGCGAGAGCTGGACGTTGATGGTCTCGTAACCGAACGGCGGCAGCCAGCCGAGCGTCACCGAGAACACCAGCACCAGCATCAGGCCGAGCCAGAATACCGGCGTCGCGTAGAGCACGAGCGAGAGCACGGTGAACACCGTGTCGAGCACGCTGCCGGCCGCGAGCCCGGCGAGCGCGCCGAGCGCGGTGCCGATCAGGAGCGCGAGACAGAAGGCCGTGACCGTCAGCAGCAGCGTCGCCGGCAGCCGTTCGAGGATGAGATCGACGACCGGACGGCGCTGGCGATAGGAATAGCCGAGATCGAGCCTCACGACGCGGCCGAGGTGGCTCACGAGCTGCACGAAATACGGCTTGTCGAGGCCATATTCCTTGCGCAGGTCGTCGAGCAGTTTTGGATCGGACGCGCCGGATTGCCCGGCCATGACCTGGGCCGGATCGCCGGGCGCGGCGCGCACCAGCACGAAATTGAACGTCGCGATGACGAGGATCACGGCGACGAGTTGGGCGATGCGGCTGACCGCCTGAAGTCCGATCGCCGCGGCGCTGCCGAGCCGGGTCACGATTTGTAGACCGACCCGAAGGTTTCGTGCGAGCCGATGCCCGTCGTCACGATGTTCTTGAACGCCTTGTCGTAGATGATGGGATATTCGATCTCGAGCGTCCAGGCCACCGGCACATCCTCGACCAGGATCTGCTGGACCTTGCTGTAGAGCTCCTGGCGCTTGGCCTCGTCGAGCGTCACCGCGGCCTCCTCGAACAATTTGTCGACTTCGGGATTCGAGTAGCCCTGCGTGTTGGAGAACAGGATGCCCTTCTTGATGTTCGACGAGACGTAGGTGCGGGCAACGCCGAGCGCGGGATCGCCGAGCTGGTAGAGCAGATTCTGGGTCATCTCATAGTCCCAGTTGCCGACCTTTTCGGCCCAGCCCGCCATGTCGGTGCCGACCAGCACGAGATCGATGCCGACCCGCGCGAAGCTCTGGCGGAAGAACTCACCGGAGCGCTGATAGACTTCGCCATAGGGCGGCACGATGTACTTGATCTCGGCCCGCTTGCCGTTGGCGCCAGGCTTCAATCCCATGTCGTCGAGCAGGGCCTTGGCCTTGTCGACCGAAAACTCGTAGCGCTTCACGTTCGGATCATAGAACCGCGTCTTCGACGAGATCGGTCCGGTCGCCACCTTGGCATTGCCGAAATAGACCCGCTTGCTGAACGCCTCGCGATCGATCAGGTGCATCACCGCCTGCCGGAACCGCTTGTCGTTCATCGGCGCGATGCGGTTGTTCATCTCGAGCCACTGATGCGGCGCGAAATACTCGTAGCCCTTGGTGGTGAATTCGAGATTCTTCTGCGCCTTGAAGCGCTGCACGTCATAGAACTCGACGTCGGACCATTGCACGAGCTGCACCGTGCCGTTCTCGAGCGCCAGCGCGCGCGAGGCCGCATCCGGAATCACGCGGTAGACGATCTCGTCGAGATAGGGCTGGTCCTTCTGATAGTAGCCATCGTGGCGGACGAGATGAACATGCGAGCCGCGCACCCACTCCTTCAGCTTGAAGGGGCCGGTGCCGATCGCCTTGTCATTCTCCGGGTTCTTGCGGTAGTCGGTGCCGTCATAGATGTGCTTGGGCACGATCGGGGCGGACGTGCAATCGAAGCAGCCGATGAAGGGCGCGAACGGCTGCTTCAATTTGAACACGACGGTGAGCGGATCGGGCGCCTCCGCCGACGCCACGCGGGCGAAGTTTTGCCGTGCGCGCGGATGCGTCTCCACCAGCAGCTTCATGCAGCTGAAAACCACGTCCTCCGAGGTCATCGGCTTGCCGTCGTGGAAGGTGATGCCCGGAAACAGCTTGAACGTATAGGTGAGGCCGTCGGGCGAGATCTCCCAGGACTGCGCCATGCCCGGCATCGGCTTGAGATCGGCGCCATATTTCAGCAGGCCTTCGTAAATCTTGCCGCCGAGCGTCAAGGTCGGCTGCTGCTGGTTCAGCGCGGTCACCAGAACCGGCGGCTCGGGCTGGATGATGGTGTTGAGCGTTCCACCGCGGGTCTGGCCCGCCGCCCGCGTGATGCCGAACGGGATGGCTGCACCGCAGGCCAGCATTGCCTTGGTGAATTCGCGTCTGTTCATCGGACCTCTCCGTCTCCGCGCTCTCACATTCGATTTCGGCGAATGCCGCGGGGTGAGGCATTGTTGCCAAACGCCATATCCCGCGCTACCTGAAGGGGGACAACAACCATCGCGATCGGGCCAAGTGGCCCGGAAGATGCATGAGCACCCTGCGAAAACGACGATCGATCAGGAGCTCACGACACTTGAAAGTCGCAGCGCGACGAAATGACACCACCGGCTTGCGCGTTTGCCGCAAGCAATCGGGTCCCGCAGCCGCCGCGCACTATGCCGGACAGCTGCAACAGGTCGAACGGCCGCTCGCGGCGATGGCGGCCTCCTATCCGAACGAAAGCACCAGCGCGCGACACGCGCACCGACGCGATCAATTCATCCTGCAGACCGCGGGCGTGACCTCGATGATGACCGAGCGCGGCCATTTCGTCGTGCCGCCCGGCCACGGCCTGTGGATTCCGGCCGGCGTCGCGCACCAGTCGCGGGCATGGGGCGAGGTCGAGATCCAGACCATCTATGTCACGCCTGACCGCGTCAGGAATGCTCCGGCGACATGCCGCCTGATCAAAGTCTCCGCGCTGGTCGAGGCGTTGATGGAAGAAGCGGTGCACATGCCGACCCGTTACGATCCGGAAGGGCGCGACGGCAGGCTGGTCGATTTCCTGCTCGACGAGATCGGCAGGATGCCGGAAGTGTCGCTGCATGTGCAGGTGCCGCCCGATCCGCGGCTCGCCGCGATCTGCGAAGCCGTGCTGGTCGATCCGAGTTCCGATCTTACGCTCGACGAATGGGCCGGTCGTTGCCAGCTCAGCCGGCGGACGTTGACGCGTCTGTTCCGGCGCGAGACCGGCCAGAGCTTTGCGGCCTGGCGCCAGCGGGTGCGGCTGCTCGAAGCGCTGGCGCGGCTCGGCGCCGGCGAGGCCGTCACCTGCGTTGCGCTCGACGTTGGCTATGAAAGTCCGAGCGCTTTCGCCGCGATGTTCAAGCGCGAGCTCGGCGCCGCACCGCGCCAGTATCTGCGCTGGGCCGATCCCGAAGTGGTGATGCGATAGGCGCGTTCGGGTCACGCATCTATCGAAATGCAAAACCCCTGCGATCAACGGGAGAGACCGCAGGGGTTTGCAGGTGGATGGCGTGAGGCCAGCAAGGCTGGGTGTCACCCCAAGGACCGGCGGCCGGATGAAAGCGGTACCGGCCTCATCATGCAAGCACGTCTTTTAGGCAGGAGTGCGTCAACATCCGCAAGCAAAGCACGCGAGAGAATTGAATCTTCCCGCGCGCGTTGCATGCAGTCCGCTCTAGTCGTTGCGCGCAACCGCCGTCAGCTTGGTCATGTTGTGCAGCATGATCCGGCCGCGCTGCAGGTCGACGATGCCGTCCTTGCGCCAGGTCTGCAGCTGCCGGTTGACGCTTTCGCGCGCGGCGCCGACGAAGATGCCGAGCTGTTCCTGCGAGATGTGAACCTCGGAACCGAAATCCTCGGCCAGCGCGCACAGCCGTCGTGCGAGGCGGACCGGCAAAGGCTGCAGCACGGATTCTTCCATCCGCTCGCTCTGCCAGCGAATCCGCTGGCACAGCAATTCGATCAGTCTGACCGCAACCTTCGGCTCGCGCTCGAGGAAGCCGAGGAAATCCTGCCGCCGCAACACGAATAATTCGCTGGGCTCGCCCGCGGTCGCATCCGCGGTGCGGTCCTGACCGTCGAGCACGGCGACTTCGCCGAACAGGTCGCCGGATCCCATGAAGTTGAGTGTGAGCCGGCTACCGTCGGAAGCACCGGTCTCGATCCGAATCTGGCCGCGGCGGACCCCAAACAGGGCATCGCCGGGATCGCCTTTCTGGAACAGCACCTCACCGGTCGCGAGCTGCTGGGTGTGGCAGAGGCCGGAAAGCCGCTGCAACTCGTCCGCACCGAGATCGGCGAACATCGGATTCATCTTCAGAATGACCGCAAATTCGGCCTGTTTGCTCATTGTACTGCCTTCCAAATCCATCCGAGCAGTCCCCTGACGCCCGGTTAGCAAAAATCACCCTCATAAGAGTGTGGGAGAGGTCACATAAGTTCATGCGGTAACGGATTATTTTTCCGGTCATTGGAGCCAGATCCCGCTTGCGGGATAAACTCGTGTGATCGGCCGCGACTTTCTGCAACGGAACCTCGCTTGCCCGGCCTGGAACAACGACATGAGAGCACTGAAATTCGCCGGGGCCGCCATCGCTGCCGTGATCGTGATCATCGCATTGGTGGCCGTGGTCGGGATCCCGTCCTCGTTCCTCACATCGACCATCACCGATCGGGTCGAGCGCGAGACCGGCTACAAGCTCACCATCAATGGCGGCGCCAAGATTGGCCTCTGGCCGAAGGTCAATCTGACGCTGAGCGACGTCGTGTTGCAGGACCCGCGCGGGCGCGACGTCAGCAACCGGTTCGCGGCAAGCAGCGTCGAGGCCGAGATGACGCTGTCGAGCCTGTGGTCGGGCCGGCCCGACATCACCGACCTCGCGATCGTCAAGCCGGTGATCAACCTGCCGCTGCAGCGCGAGCGCACCCGCGACCACAATCCGCCGGCGAAATCCTCCGCGTCCGATGGCGGCGGCATCACGATCCGGCATGTCAGCGTCAGCGGCGGCACCATCGTCTTCGCCAATGTGCGCGACCGGATCGAGAGCCGGATCGAGACGCTCAATGCGGACGCGACCATCGGCGACGACCGCAAGATCGTCGTCACGGGTGACGCACGCGCCGGCGACAAGCCGCTGAAATTCGAGATCCGCGCCACCGCGCCGCAAGCGCCGCTGGAGCGTCAGAGCGTGCCGGCCGAATTCAGCATCGATGCGCCCGGCCTGTTGCCCGCGGCGATCAAGGCGAATGCGGAAGCGCGGCTGAACGGCACGGTGGTGATGTTCAACGGCGTCTCCGGCACGCTCGGCGACGGCGGCTTCACCGGCTGGGCCTCGGTCGATTTCGCCAGCAACAAGCCGCTGGTGAAGCTCGATCTCGACTTCCAGCGCATTGCGATCGCGATGCCGCTGGGCCAGTCCGGCACCACGCAGCCATTGGGCACCAATACCTGGAGCAACGCGTCGGTCGATCTTGCCGGGCTCAACTATGTCGACGCGCAGGCGCGCATCTCGGCGGCGGAGTTTGTGATCGGCGACGGCCGCTTCACGCAGGCGGCAATCGATGCGTCCATCGACAGCGGCGTGCTGAAGGGCCGGTTCGGCAATCTCGGCGCCTATGAGGGCACCGCCGATGGCGACGTCACCATCGACGCGCGAGCTACGAATCCAACCTACGCACTGCGGCTCGACCTCGCCGGCGCGCGCGCGCTGCCGGTGCTGAAGAGCCTCGCCGAGTTCGACAAGCTCGACGGCAAGATGCAGGCCAAGATCGCGCTGACCTCGCAGGGCAGCAGCGAGCGCGCCATCGTCGGCAATCTCGCCGGCACCGCCTTCGTCGTGTTCCAGGACGGCAAGATCCTCGGCCTCAACGTGGCGCAGATGATCCGGAGCCTCACCACCAGCACCTTGTCGGGCTGGCAGGAGCGCCAGGAATTGTCGACCGATCTCAGCCAGCTCTCGGCGTCGTTCAAGGTCGACAAGGGCCAGGCCGTCACCACCGACCTCAATCTGATCGGTCCGCTGGTGAAGATGACCGGGGTCGGTACCATCGACCTCAACACCCGCCAGATCGGGTTCCGCGTCGAGCCGCAGCTCGTGATGACCACCGAAGGCCAGGGCCGCACCGGCAATCCGGTCGGCCTCGGCATCCCCGTGATGGTCGAGGGACCCTGGGTATCGCCGCGGATCTATCCGGAGATGCAGGGCATCCTCGACAATCCGCAGGCGGCCTATGCCAAGCTCAAGGAGATGGGCAAGGGCCTGTTCGGGGCGAACGGCCAGGGGCTGAGTCAGGGCCTCAACGGGCTGACCAATCTGCTCAATGGCGTGCAGGGTGGCGCGCAGCCCGGCAGCAGCGGCCAGGGCGGCGGCGCCGGCCAGAGCAACCCGCTCGGCGGGCAGCTTGGCGACACCATCGGCAATTTGCTGCAGCAGGGCCTTTCCACCCTCAACCAGAGCAACGCATCGCGCCCGAGCCGCGACCTGAGCCAGCCGGCGCCGCCGGCCCCCGACC
>NZ_JADYVV010000065.1:0-53869 GCF_020194035.1 Bradyrhizobium sp. BRP56 | reverse complement strand
CGACGGTGCCGGTGCTGGCCAAGCTTAAGACGGTTACCGGTCGGATCTGGACTTATGTTCGCGATGACCGGCCGTTTGGCGGCACGGATCCGCCGGCGGCCCTGTTCTACTACTCACGCAACCGGGCTGGAGAACATCCGCAAAGCCATCTTGCCGGCTATGTGGGCCTCATGCAGGCCGATGCCTTCGATGGATATAACCAGCTCTACAAGGCCCAAAGGAAGCCGGCTCCGATCCTGGAAGCGGCCTGTTGGAGCCACGGCCGCAGAAAGTTCTTCGACCTGGCGAAATCTGGAGAGGCGCCGATTGCCAGCGAGGCCGTGCGACACATCGATATCCTGTTCGAGATCGAGCGCACCATCAACGGCAAAACGCCGGAACAGCGGCTTGCGGCACGTCGTGATAAGTCGAGGTCGATCGTCGCCGATCTCGAAATCTGGATGCGCCAGCAGCGAACCTTGCTCTCATCAGGCAACGATACTGCAAAGGCGATCAACTACCTGCTCAACCGCTGGGCGGCGTTCACCCGCTTCCTGGACGATGGCCGCATCTGCCTCTCGAACAACGCTGCCGAACGAGCGTTACGCGGTGTGGCTGTCGGAAGACGAAATTGGACCTTCGCCGGTTCAGATGCTGGCGCCAATCGTGCCGCCGCTGTCTATACCCTGATCGAAACCTGCAAGATGAACGACGTTGATCCGCAAGCCTGGCTCGCTGACGTGCTGGCCAGGCTTCCTGATCACCCCGTCAACAGAGTCGCCGACCTGCTCCCGTGGAATTGGAAGGCGACCCAACAGCCCAATGCGGCTGCTGCCTGAGGCGCCGCGGCAGACCGGCGCGACTGCCCGGGGTGCTGGCCGGATGCGTACGGTGAGCTATCTGGGCCGGACGAAGCAAAACAGAGCGGCGCAAGCTGGCGAGCACGGTAGGCTCCGCGCCTCACGTCGCCGAGCACGGGCGGCCGACCGCAGAACCAGCTCCATCCGTTCGCGACAAACAGGAGGAGCTGGGGCTATCCGCCAGACGACCGTCGTAGCGGCGTCGGCGAGCTGCGAGATCGCCCAATCGGCGCATGCACAAACCTATCTGGGCGCTTACGCCAGTCTCGACCAGCGCATTGTCGAGGCGATCGCAGTGGTGTGCCTGGCACATGGGATAGGTTGACTCTCCAGGCGTCATCGACGCCCGGCCCTTCTGGAAATGGTATCGCGTGACAGCGAGAGGTCTGGCGCGATCCGGTAGGACAAGCTGAGAAATTGGCTTTGACCCGTCCCGATGAAGCGCTATCCATTTCTGATATATGCCGGTCCCTTGCGCTGTGGTCGCAAGCTGGACGTGTTCGCGCTTACGAAATTCCATTTCCCGTAGCTGAATTGGTGGGTTTTAGTCGACGAAAGTCGAAAATCCTTTACCTTTCAATGTGGATTGACTGACACTCTCTCCGCCATTTTCGCGATTTGGTACGCCAATGTACGATTGCCTCCGATTTCATACCCTAGTCGTCGTGCACGCCCAGCTTCATGAGGGCTTTGTCCACCGCTGAAGGTCTGCACTTTTGGTTCGGAAGGCGATGCGAGCGGTACTACAGTTAAAATCATGTCCGCTTTGATCTATCCCGCGATCGATCTCGTATGTTCTACGAATCTGCAGTCATGATGTTCAGCCGACATCAGTGCGCGCCGGCTTGGACTCACTGTGGGTATCACCTGCGTCCGCCGCGCTAGGTTCGAGATCGTTGGCCGCCGTGTGGTTCTTTCTCCACCGAACGCCACATGGATGAACTGGAATTATTCACTTGGGATGATGACCTCACGTCCGGTCTTGATGCGTCGCATCGATACGAAGGTCCGGAAGCTCTTTACGTTGCCTGCCTCGAAGAACAGCTCGCGCGTAAGATTTGTGTACTCGTCCATGTCGCGAACATTGAAAATGAGAACGAAGTCGATCTCTCCGGTGATGTAGTAGCATTGTTGAATTTGCGGGCAATCAGCGAAGCGCTTGCGCATGCTGTCCAACAGATCAAGCCGCTCGCTCTCTGTTGTGACCTCCACGATCAGCGTCAGAGGACGGTCGACAAGATCTTGATCGACAATACTCACATCGGCGGAGATGACTTTATCTTCGCGTAATCTCTGAATACGTCTCGCGACAGCCGCGATCGAAAGTCCGACCTTGTCGGCAATCTCCCTGTGAGGCCTAGTATTGTCCTTTTGAAGCAAGCGGAGGATGCGAGCGTCGGCGGCATCGATCGTCGTGGCCATTCGGAGAGACTCCCGAGAAATCTTTGCAACAAGCACACCAAATTAGCGCCCAATTCGCAAGAACGGCGAGGTAATTTCTCGCCTGCATTGAAACGCACGCGCCAGATATGCGGGTTTTCAAGCCTGATTCCGAACGTCACGGATCGTTGCAACACCGGGAGCTTCCGCAGATGAGTTCGATCAAAAGGCACGTATTGGACGGATTTCCGAAATCCATGTCCCCGAGCAGCCATGCCGCCGAAGCCGACGGCTTCGTCTTCCTGACCGGGCAGTTCGGCCGCGACCTCGACGATCCGGAAGCGTCGCTCCCCGACGGCGTCGAAGCGCAAACGGAGCGCACACTTCAAAACATGGCGCGCGTCCTCGCGGGCCTGGGCATGACGTTGCGGAACGTCGTGAGCGTCAGGGTCTTCCTGACCTCCTTCAAGCGTGACTATGCGGGCCTGAATACGGTCTATGCCCGCTTCTTTCCCGAAGGGGAGCGCCCGGTCCGCACCTGCGTCGGTGTGACGGACCTCGTGCGTGATGCGCTCGTCGAAATTGACTGCATTGCAAAGAAATAGAAAGAAATAGGGGGGAGGCGATGGCGAGCGCAAGATATACGGCCGCAGCACGGTTGGACCGGCTGCCGATCACCGGCTTTCACCGAAAGCTCTTCGGCCTGGTTGGTGGCGGCTTGTTCACCGACAACTTTGATATTTACGTCGCGGGAGCCGTTCTCGGGCAATTGATCGCGATAGGCTTCTCGGATCTCGGTCAGAATGCGACGTTCGTGTCAGCAACGTTTGCAGGGATGCTCATTGGCACGATCGGATCAGGCATCATAGCCGACAGATATGGTCGCCGATTGACCTTCCAGTTCAACCTTGCGGTTTTCGGCCTGGCTACGCTCGCCTGTGCCGCTGCACCGGACATGCTGTACCTCACCATCTTTCGCTTCATTGCCGGCATCGGACTTGGTGCCGAACTGACTGTCGGTTACAGCACCCTCTCTGAATTCACACCGCCGGCCCGCCGTGGTCGTTGGCAGGCGCTTCTGTCCATGACGTCGAGCTTCGGCTTGCTTGCGTCGACCATGATCAGCTGGGCGCTGATCCCCGTCTTCGGCTGGAGGATCATGTTTCTGATCCCCGGCATTCTCGCCTTGGGCCTCCTGTGGCTCCGCAAATCGCTTCCTGAATCCCCGCGCTGGCTCGAAGCGCGAGGCAGGTTCGAAGAGGCGGATCGTCTCGTGACCGCCATCGAACGCGAAGCGATCGCACAGAGTGGCGAGCTTGGGAATCCGGAACCAAACAGCGTTTCGAGGACTGAAGGCGTATGGCAGGCGAAACTCATTCGTCCTCTTGTTCTCGGCACCATTCTGCAAGTGGTGATGTTCGCAGCCCTATATGGACTCGTGAACTGGATCCCATCCTTTCTGCTCAAACAAGGTATGCCGATCAACCAATCTCTCGGTCTCTCCGCGCTAATGTCACTGGGAGGGCCGGCCGGTGCATTCATTGCCTTCACAATCGTCGATCGGATCGGTCGCCGTACAGCCGTAATTGCAGGCTCGATTGTCGCGGCCGCGCTCTCTGTCGCGTTCGGCCAAGTGACGACACAGGTCGGTGCCGTTGTGACCGGGTTCGTACTCTTCAGTCTCATCTATTTCCTGCTGGCGACGATCCAGGCCGTTTATCTTCCGGAGTTGTTTCCGACGGCTGCGCGTGTCCGTTGCAACGCAATTTGTATCGGTATCGCACGTCTCACGACGCTCGTTACGCCATTCCTGATTGTTTCGCTCTTCAACGCGTACGGCATTTCAGGTGTGGTCAGCGGAATCGGGATACTTTTGGTCTGTCAGGCCGTATCAATGGCTCTGTTGGGTCGAGAGACTAGCGGAATTTCGCTCGAACAGATCTCCGAGTTGTCCTCCGAGGAGCGCCAGCTCATTGCGACGCGCTCGGCCTCGTAGGATGCCGATGTTTCTGGCGGTGTCTCGTCAATGCGCAGGTCTGCCGGTTCGCGAGGACTGTCGATGAGAGATTTCGAACGACCGGGCCGCTCGGAGGCGTTTGGCCTTTCCGGCATGGCGGCTACGTCGCATCCGCAGGCAACCCTCGCGGCCATCGAGGTGCTTCGGGCAGGCGGCAACGCAGTCGACGCAGCGGTCGCTGCCGCGGCATTGTTGGCGGTCATCGAGCCCACGCAAACCGGGATCGGTGGCGACTGCTTCGTGCTTCTCAAGCGGGAAGGGCGGCCGATTATAGCGATTAACGGGTCCGGCGCCGCGCCTGCGGCTGAAAACGCAGAGCGGCATATCGATGGCGGGATCACAGAGCTAGACCGCGAGAGCGCGCACGCCGTCACCGTTCCGGGCGCCGTTCGGACGTGGGCCCGTCTGGTCGAGGATCATGGCACCTTTGATTGGGGGCGCTTGCTTGCTCCTGCCATCGAGGCCGCCGAAGGCGGGTACCCGGTCACGGAGCGACTGGCGCGCGATTGGAGCATGCAAGTTGCGAAGCTATCCCGTCACGCAGCAGCGGCCTCGATCTTTCTTCCAGGCGGAGTAGCTCCGGCAGCCGGTGACTTGCATGTCCAAGGTGAACTTGGCCAATCGCTTCGGGACATCTCTGATGAGGGGCCTGACGCCTTCTACGAGGGCTGGATTGCGGAGGATATCGTCTCGACCCTCCGATCCATGGGAGGGCTACATAACAGAGACGATTTTGCGGTGTTTCAGCCGCGCTACGTGACGCCGATCTCCACGCGCTATCGTGGTTTCGATCTGTGGGAGTGCCCGCCGAACGGCTCCGGCGTCATCGCGCTCGCGATGGCCAGTTTGCTCGAACGATGCGATGTTTCACGTTTTGCACCAGTGTCCGTAGAGCGCTTTCATCTGCAAGCGGAAATCGCCCGTCTCGCCTATGCCGAACGCGACGTTTTCGTCTGCGACCCCGACACAGGTAGGGTGCCCGTGGAACATCTGATCTCTCCCGCCAGGGCGATGGCGCTGTCACGCCGGATCTCGCTGGACGCTCGATTGGCCGATCTTTCGCCGCTTCCGGTTCCGGAGCACAAGGATACGGTATTCCTGACGGTCGTCGATCGCGACAGGACCGCTATCTCGTTCATCAATTCGATTTTTGATGATTTCGGCAGCGGAATCGTGGCGCCAAAGTCTGGCGTTCTGCTCCACAATCGAGGCTCCGGCTTTGTGCTTGAACCCGGTCATCCGAACGCGCTCGCCGGCGGAAAGCGGCCCATGCACACGATCCTACCCGCGATGCTCACACGCGACGATGAGGTGGTCCTGTCGTTCGGGGTGACCGGTGGTCACTTTCAGCCTATCGGACAAGTTCAGATTTTGTCGAACGTTATCGACTACGGCATGTCCGTGCAGGAGGCCATCGATCTACCCCGTATGTTTGCGCGGGGCGATGTCTTCGAGGTTGAAGGTGCGGTCCCTTGCGATATCGTCGACGGCTTGCGCGCACTTGGCCATCAGCCCACACGAGCGCCGAATCCGCTGGGAACCACCCAGGCGATCTGGATCGACAGGAAGCGCGGACTGCTGCGAGGCGGGGCGGATTCCCGTCGCGACGGCATTGCTATCGGTTACTGAGAAAGACACATGACGAAGATACTTAGCGAAGGCTTCCACCTACTTCCGAACCCGAAGCCGGTACGCCGAGAACGGTATGCGGAAAAGGGCCGTGCCAGGATTCTCAGCCTTGACGCCCTCGCTCGCGCGCGGGCGGAGATCGCCTCCTGGCCCGGATATCGGCCTACAGAGTTACGCCGACTCGATGGTCTGGCCTCGGCGGCCGGTGTTCGTTCAATTCTTTACAAGGACGAAGGGGCGCGGTTTGGGCTCGGAAGCTTCAAGGCGCTTGGAGGTGCATATGCGGTAGCGTCTTTCCTTCAAGGCGTGGTCGCGGCTCGGACCGGAAATCGGCCCGGCACCGCAGCGTTGGCGGCAGGAAATCTCCGGGCAGTTACTTCGAACATAACGGTGACTTGCGCAACAGATGGCAATCACGGCCGCTCGGTTGCCTGGGGTGCGCGGAAGTTCGGATGTCGGTGTGTCATCTATGTACACGCCGGCGTCAGTCAGGGACGCCGCGAGGCAATTGCCTCGTATGGCGCAGAGGTCAAGGTGGTGTCGGGAACCTACGACGAAGCCGTGCGGCAGGCGGCGGATGATGCGGGGCGAAATGGTTGGCAGGTCGTGTCCGACACCTCCTACGAAGGATACACGGACATTCCGCGCGACGTCATGCAGGGCTATGGCGTCATCATGGATGAAGTCATTGATCAGCTTCCAGATGGGAAGCTTCCATCACATGTCTTTGTCCAGGGTGGTGTCGGCGGACTTGCTGCCTCGATCTGTTCCTATCTGTGGGAGCGCTTTGGCGAGACGGCGCCCCTGTTCTTCGTCGCCGAACCGGAAAAGGCTCGCTGTTTGTTGTTGAGCGCTGAGGCTGGGCGACCGACGGCCGACCCTGGCGATCTTGACACGATCATGGCAGGCTTGGCCTGCGGTGAAGTCTCGGTTCTGGCCTGGTCGGTGCTGGATGAGGGCGCAGACGGCTTTATCTCAATTCAGGATGAGTCCGCCGTCGAAACGATGCGGATCCTTGCAGACGGCCGGTTTGGCGACAATCCGGTCGTGGCAGGCGAGTCCGCCGTAGCTGGTCTGGCTGCTATGCTACTTGCGGCCGATGATCCTGCCTCACGACGTTTGCTTGAATTAGACGAGAATAGTGTGGTCCTCGTCATCGGTACTGAGGGAGCCACTGATGCGGCAGTCTACCGCAGCATCGTTGGACGATCAGCTGAAAGCGTTGTTCCGGGCTGAACTTCCGGGCAAAAATGCAAGGATGACGATTCAGACCAAATGGAAACTCCTGAAAGCTCACAGTTAGAGCGTCGTACTACTAACAGGGCTTTGCCCTTGTGATTGGGTTCACAAGAGTATCGCAATTGCGGTGCTACATTTGCCGACATTATTGCATTCAATTTCATTGCCGATGGAACCCATGATGAGGCCTCTGGCGGCTGCCGTAATTTTGCTTGCAGTTCTGGCCACGGTGCGGGGACATCCCAATGCGCTTGTTCCTCTGCCGACAAGGCCGATGCCAGCTGTTCTCATTCCCTAAGAAATCTAGCACCCGGTCGGCTTCTCCGCAGATTGGAGAGAGTTAGCGATGGAAGAACGCAAGATTGCATTGTTGCGGGCGCACGAGCGAAACATCGAGCGCTACCGAGGACTATTGCGCACCAAACTCAATGACATCGAAACCAGCTTCGTCGAACGACGTCTATCGGAAGAGCGTTTCGCTATCGAGATACTAAAGTTTACGGGGCGAGAAGTGGGCTCGGTGAAGCCACTCGATTTGGGGGCGAGAGTTCGCGTTTTACTTGAGGTCGTGCGAAACGTTCCGGCCTATGCCATCACCGGCCTGCCGGTAGTAAGGCGCTCTGGCACATCTTCAGAGAGGGGCTGATCGCCGATGGGCCGCGCGCCATAGGCAAAGCCGACATTCCCATGGTGCTGACAGCGGAAGGGCGGGCGCTGCTCTTAATGGCGCGATCCAGGGACCTGCAAGAGAGAGCCCTCGCTGCGGCCGTGTGACGGGAACGAGACTTATGCCACCTATTTACAGAATCGCTGCTGTCCTTGTGAGGACACGCGCAATCGCGAAAGGAAATTCGGGCACCTCACAGCACAACGCTGCCCGCTTAGAATTCGTGCGATCGGCGCTGGCTATAGCCCAAGGAGGAAGTGCAAAATCCTTGGAAACTAGGGGCAGCAGGAATCGCCGATAGGTTCATCACCCAGTCGCGCTATCCCAGACGCACTCTCTTGCCGTCATGAAACTGCAATGCAGGTGGTGGAATTGTCACCTCGCCTGCGGGTGTTGGACCACCAGCGCGGGCAAGGTGGGTCACTCTGTTACGAGGCTGAGTAGCCCCACTCGCGTGCTCGCATCGGCTGGATCGTAAGGCGATATGCGATCAGTGTTGAGCCATCGAAGGTCTCGAGCGGGTAATCGCAGGCCGGGCAGCGATACGTTTCCTTGGAGCCAGGTTCGGACCGGAGCTCCAATCGTCGGAAGCCCGCGCCCCTCTGAGCGCACCAAATGGCATAAGCCATTGACAAAAAGATATTTTGCATCGCGCGCCGAAATTTTAGATCGAACTGCGCAGTGGCCGGAACGCGGCGCGAACCTCTCTGCTGAAGATCTCGGGCTGCTCCCACGCCGCGAAGTGTCCGCCGGCCTCGGCCTGGTGGAAATAGATCAGCTTGTGGTAGGCCTTCTCCGCCCAGCTCCGTGGCGCCACGAAGCTCTCGCCCGGAAACGCCGTCACAGCGGCCGGGATCGCAACGTTGGCGGGCAGATAGAGATTGGTCTTGTTTTCCCAGTACAGCCGCGCCGAGGAAATCGCGCTGTTAGTCAGCCAATACAGTGTGATGTTGTCTAGTACGTCGTCGCGCGTCAGCGCTCCCGCGGAGTGCCCGTCGACCGCGCGCCCGAGCACTGCCGATTGCATTGCCGAGGCCGGCTGGGCATAGCCGTCGCCGTGGTCGAGCAGCCACGCTGCGAGACCCGCCGGCGAATCAGTCAGGGCTGCAAGCGTTTCTGGGCGCGTCCCCATGATCTGCGCGTAGGCCCGCCGCTTCGTGAACTGGATCTTGAGCTGATCGAAGGCGTGCTTCTCCTCCGCAGACAGATTCGCTGGCGCGGGCTCGCCCGATGCGACCGCCTTGAATATCTCCGGCGGTACCACGGCAGGCAGGTTGACATGGATGCCGAGCAATTCCGCCGCACCAAGCTTTGCCATTTCGTTGCTGACTGGCGAACCCCAGTCGCCGCCCTGCGCTACGAACTTGGCATAGCCGAGCCGCTTCATCAGCACGATCCAGGCGCGCGCAATGCGCTGCGGATCCCAACCCGTCGTAGTCGGCTTGCCGGAGAATCCGTAGCCGGGCATTGAGGGGATCACCAGATGGAAGGCGTCGTCCGCGCTGGCGCCGCTCGCGGTGGGATTGGTCAGGGGGCCGATGATCTTCATCTGCTCGATGACGGAGCCGGGCCACCCGTGGGTGACGATCATCGGCAACGCTTTCTCATGTTTCGAACGGACATGGATGAAGTGGATGTCGACATCGTCGATCTCGGTGATGAATTGCGGCAAGGCATTCAGCCGGGCCTCGACCTTCCGCCAGTCGTAGTTGGTTTGCCAGTATCGCACGAGGTCCTGGAGCATCGCGAGCGGCACACCCTGAGAGTCGTCGGCGACGGTTTCCTTGTCGGGCCAACGTGTCGCCGCCAGGCGCCGGCGAAGATCGACGAGGTCGGCTTCTGGAATATCGACGCGGAACGGACGGGCGGCGTCATTGGTCGCGGCCGGTGCCGGGCGCACTGGGAAGATGCTGGCGAAGCCTGCGGCAGCCAATCCCAAGGCCGCGCCGGTGAGGAGTCTGCGCCTGTTATGATCGATGGTCTTCTGGTTCGGCTCGATGGCGGCGATTGCGGCTGGCGTCTTCACGTATGTGGTCATCAGGTGATCTCCTCCAAACGAGATGCTGTCGGCAAATCTGCGATTACTTCCCTTGCGGCACGCATCGGTGTGCGTTCGGTTTTTTAGGTCGAATGGCGGAGAGGCTTGAACGCCGCACGCAACTCTGCACTAAAAAGCTCGGGCTGTTCCCACGCTGCGAAGTGGCCGCCCTTGTCGACCCGGTTGAAGTAGATCAGCTTGGGGTAGGCCTGCTCGGTCCAGCTCCGCGGCGCCTGATACTGCTCGCCAGGAAAGACGCTCACCGCCACCGGAATAGAGACGCCCTTCGCATTGAAAAAGCCACCCTTGTATTCCCAATAAAGACGCGATGCAGAGACCGCCGTCTTCGTCAGCCAATAAAGCGTGATGTTGTCGAGAATCTCATCACGCGTCAGTTCCCCTGTGGCGCTCGTGGTCCGGTTCAGAGCCGAAGCGACTGCCGCGGCCGGCTGGCCGTCAGCGTCATTGTGATCGAGAAGTCAGGCGGCCAGGCCGACGGGTGAATCCGCGATGCCGTACAAGGTCTGCGGCCGCGACGCCATCAACCTGGCGTAGTCGACTTGTTTGAAAGTTCTGACCAGCTGTTCATAGGCGCGTCGTTCCTCTGCGGAGAGACTGGACGGCGGTGGGTTGCCGGCCTTGAGGGCCTTGTCGACGTCGGCTGGAACGGTGGCGGGCATGTTGGTGTGGATGGCAAGCAATCCCGCAGGTGCCTGTAAGCCCATCTGGTCGACGACAAACGCTCCCCAAGCCTCCCTGGGCGAACGTAGTGGGTGTAGCCGAGGCGCTTCATCAGTTCTGCCCAGGCTCTACCCATGCGCTCGGGACCCCAGCCGGTACTGCTCGGTTTGCCCGAAAAGCCGTAACCCGGCATTGACGCAATGACCAAGTGGAACGCGTCCGATGCTCTCGCGCCGTATGCCGTGGGGTTGGTCGAGGGATCGATGATCTTCATCTGCTCGATAATCGAGCCGGGCCATCCGTGGGTGACGACGAGCGGCAACGCCCCCTCGTGCTTCGACCGAACGTGGATGAAATGAATGTTCAGCCCATCGATCTCGGTGATGAACTGCGGCAAGGCGTTGAGCCGCCCCTCGACCTTCCGCCAGTCGTAGTCGGTAGCCCAATAGCGCGCCAGTTCCCGCATCGTCGCGAGTTGCACGCCTTGCGACTGGTCCGGGACAGTCTCCCGCTCAGGCCAGTTTGTCGCGTCGATGCGTCGGCGCAGATCAGCGAGCGCCTCTTCCGGGAAGTTGATGCGGAAGGGGCGGATTGCATTACCCGTGGCGGCAGGCGCCGGATGCGCGGGAAACAGGCTGACGGCGCCGGCCGCGGCTATTCCCACCGCAGCAGTGGTCAAGAACTTGCGTCTGTCCTGGTCGATGGCGTCTGAGCCTGCGACTGCCAAAGGCGTTTTGATGAGCATGGTCATTGCATTCTCTCCTGGGGTTCCCGGCTTGCGCCTTGGAAGTTGGATTGCTTCGATGCTTGAGCGAACAAACGCTGGGCTCCTTCGCGGCGCGGTCCAACTGCCCCATGGTCATTCAGAGCAGCGGGTGAGCGGCGAATGACCTCACTTCCGCCGACGAGCCGAGGCACGCCGAGCGGATTGGTTTCGCGCAGCGCCATGGGCAGCAGTGCGTCCGGAAAACCCTGGTAGGAAACGGGTCGCAAGAACCGATCGATCGCGCTCATGCCGATCGAGGTGAAGCGGCTGTCCGAAGTCGCAGGGAACGGGCCGCCGTGGATCGAGGCATAAGACACCTCCTGGGGATGCGCGAAGGCGTTGACAACGATGCGACCCGTGCGCCGCTCGAGGATGGGAAGCAGACGCTGAGCCAGCGCTGAGTCGGCGTCCTCCAGATACATACTGGCCGAGAGCTGGCCTCGGAAGGCCTTGGCACCTATAGGCGGGAAATGAACTTAGTTTCTTTACCCATGTCTACAACCCATTGTAATCGCAGCAAATGCGACCGCCCTCCGAGCGCACCATAACCCAGGTTTTGCTTCGAAGTCGCCGGTCGCGACATGGATAGAAATGGCCGTCAGCTGCCTGCTCCCAGGCGACAGCCAAAAGGCCATCTATTGGTCTAGGAGGTTCAACCTCGAATGACGAAGAACTTTTTCTCCTCCCTCCCTATCCCGTATGCCAAAGTCTGGTCCGGCCGTGCAACGGGACAATGGAAAATCCGAAATCATGATCATGGACCATGCAATTGCCGACGCCGGTGCGATGGGTGAGGGCGCTCTGCCCGGGCTTCGGTCGCGGCCTCTCAACCGCCGGGCGTTTCTGTTCGGCTCCGCTGCTGGTCTCGCCGCACTGGGCCTGGCCGGTTGCGCATCCGACTACATGAGCTTGGCCGAGGCGGAGAAACTCTACGGGCCTGTGCCGAACGAGAAATTCCCGATCCCTGCGGTCGATGTTGGTAAGGTCAATCCGAAATATTTTCGCAAGACAGTGCGCTATGACAGTAGCGAGGCGCCTGGTACGATTATCGTCGATCCCAGCAAGTACTATGTTTACCGCATCGAGGGCGAGGGAAACGCGACCCGCTATGGAGCCAATGTCGGCCGCGATGGATTCCGGTGGAGCGGGGAGGCTTATGTCGGGCGCAAAGCCGAATGGCCTACCTGGACGCCACCTAAGGAGATGATCGCGCGCCAGCCGGAGGCGGGCAAATATGCTCGCGGCATGCCGGGAGGTCTCGACAATCCACTGGGTGCCCGCGTGCTCTACCTCTATCAAAATGGGGTGTACACGCTTTACACGATTTATAGCACCACCGACCCCGAAACGATTGGGAACGGCATTACGAGCGGCTGTACCGGCCTCCTCAGTCAGGACATGATCGACCTATATGCGCGAACGCCCGTCAATACGAAGGTGATCGTGCTGCCGGCATAGGCTTGCCGACACGTCTTGGCACGGCGCAGCGCCAACAGATGGACGCTCGCATCCGGTGAGGCCCAGATCACTGCGCCAGACATCAAACGCTTTGCGGCGGAATTTGACCCGCAGCCGATGCATCTGGATGAAGCCACTGCTGCCGAGACGATTTTCTAGGGTCTTACAGCATCGGGGTGGCATTCAGCCTGAACTGCGATGCGGCTTCTCGTTGAGGCGCGCCCGTTCGGTCAACATCCGATCATCGGTCTTGGCGATGAGGTGCGTTGGATGGCTCCGGTCCGCCCGGGCGATGTACGCATGAAGGGCGAAGTCAAAGACCTGACGCCCTCGAAGACCAAACCCAAGGCACCGTGGTCATGTAATGGCGATGTACAATCGGCATGGGCAAGCCGTCTACGAGTTCACGCCCATGACGATCGTTCCCCGCCGACCGGAGACCTGATGGTGTTCGCGAGAAGTGCCTCGAATGCGAAAGCCGCGCAGGTCAGCTTTGGTCGTCACTGCATAAAAGACTCGTCGTGTATCTTCGCCGTCTCCAGGTTTACAGTGGCGAGACCCCAGATCTGCTTCTTGTTGACCCAATCATACTTCGGAGCCGCGGTGGTGAGACGCACATTGGCAACGAGGTCCGTCATCGGTTCATTCGATCGCGGCGTTGCAACGCCGTCAATGTGCATTGCGATGCGATGGCCGTCTTCAGTTTCAACTGCCGTCGAGGTCAGTGCGTCCATCGGCACGCAAATGGAGGTATTCGACGCCACTACGTACTTTGCCCGTGATGCGGCCTTTGATCTCTCCCTCGAAAGCGACATCAATTCGTGCTCCCTACAGGGCACCTTTTGCTGGCCGCTTAGGAGTGCATTCAGAGTCACGCCGTAGTCGGTCATGCCGGTGATATTGAAGTCACACTCGTAGGTCTTCTCGGCGCGCGTCTTCTGAACCTCGGTCATCGTTCGCTCCTTTGGTTGACAATGATGTGCCAGATGGTGGCACTACGGATGGCTCGAGCAGCATGCTGATCCAGCCTCACGCTCTCATTCGGAGAATTGGAGGGGACGGTCACCCGTGCCAACTGGCGGATGCGGAAGGAGGCCTACCAAGCCATGGAAGGCGCGCGTCGTTTCGCTGAATTCGTCGCTGCCGGGGCGTTGCAGACTACACTAGGCCGATTCCCCGCAGATTCATGTGTTCGCGGCCTAGGGGATAGACTTTACCGCGTCCGCCGCTCCAGTTGAGCGTTGGAACCGGTCGTCCTCTCGACAAGTAGGGCGCGCAGTCCGAGGCCCGGAAGGGCGCGTTATCGCGCCACTGCGCAGGGCATCGAGAATATGGGCCGTGAAAACACCGGCGCTCACCAAGGCCAGAAATGTCGCCAGCAAGCTCATGATGTCCATCCTCGCGCTATTCCGCGTGATTCTCTCTTGTTGAGCGAACCAGAGAGCCGTCGTGTGGAGCGTCAGCCGCAGGATTGCGAGAACAGCGTCGGCACTGACCGGCACCCCAAGCGCTGTGATGTACTTGGCCGATGCTGGGCCACGCGACCGCCGTCGCTCGGCCGCGATGCCAGCACCGCCACTGCAGCGGTTGCTCCGGCAATGAGTTCGTCGCGCTCGTCAGCGCGGATGAGCGCGATGCGGACCGGGACTCGCTGGGCCAGCCGCACCCAGTTGAAGGTCGGATTGACATTGGCAAGAAGGGTCGAGCCATTGCTGCGATCGCGGTCCTCGATACCGGCCGCAACGCTCTCCACCGTGCCTTGCAACACATGGCTGCTTCCCATCAGTCGGACGTTGACGGGATCGCCGATGTGGATCCGCTGCAGCTTGGTTTCCTCGAAATAGCCCTGAACGTGGAGCGTGCCCGTATCGAGCAGCGCCATCACACCCTTGCCGGGGGTGAGGTAGGCGCCCGGCCGCAGTTCGTTGTTGGTGACAATACCGCTGACTGAGGCTCGCACCTCGCTACGCTCGAGATTGAGCCTCGCAAGGGCAACGTCCGCAACGGCCTGGTCATAGGCGGCCTGGGCAGAGCCTTGGCTGGCGGCAACCTGGTCCATTCGCTGCGCGGAAACCACTACTCCGGGTGTCAAGGCACTGTAGCGCCTCAGATCGGCATTCGCATTGTCGAGCATGGCACGCTTGCCTTCCTGTACCGCCTCTGCCTGCTTCAGCGCGATTTCGTAGCGCGCGCGATCGATCCGGAAGAGCACGTCGCCTCTTTGGACTTGCTGGTTGTCCCGGACCAGCACATCGCTCACAAAGCCGGAAACGTCAGGAGCCACGGGCACCACATCGGCCCGCACGTGACCATCACGGGTCCAAGGCGCCTCAAAATAATAGTCCCACAGCTTGTAGCCGGCCCAGAGTGCGAGCAGCACCATCAGGCCAGTCACGACGAAGCGGCGCAGCGAATTCAGAACGGCTTTCATGATACCAACTCCTTGGAGATAGGGTTCGGCTGGGGCGCGGCAGCATCGCGGGCTTCCCGGCGCCGCGTGGCGGTTTCGAAATCGTGCATGCCGGTCTGCCATTGCAGACCGACAATCGTCCCTTTCACGGGCTGCAGCAAAAGCAGCGCCGCAAGCCCGGTGACGGGTACCCAAATCAGCAATTGAAGCCACGCAGGAGGAGAATAGGCCATCTCGACGGCAAGAAGTGCCGGCACGACAAGGTGACCAACGATGGCGATCACGAGATAGGCCGGAAGGTCGTCTGCGCGTTGCGGCGTGTAGTCTTCGCCACAAATCGCGCAGCTGTCGACCACCTTGAGAAAACGGCCGAACAGATGACCCCGACCACAGTTCGGGCACTTCATCGTGAATCCGCGCCATAGAGCTTTCGCGAACGAAACAGGTGCTGTCATGAGAAGAACTCCGTCGAAGCGAAGACCAGGCCGGTAACCAGGAAGATGAAAAGCGCGAAATCGAATAGTGCAGGATGCCAGATCCGGCGGTACAGGCCGGCACGCGCAATCAGCTTGCTGATGAGCCGCGCAAGCGCGTAGGCGATCACGCTCCAGAGCAGCAGGCTCGGAACAAGCACGCCGAACAGATCAAGCTCGTATCTCATGCGGCTATTTCCCGTGGTTCAGGCGGCAATGGTCGGTAGGTCGGTGCGTCCGGGAAAAGACCGGAACGGATCCCGGCGAGAGCGATGAGTGCATTGTTGCGAGTCTCGCTCGATGGCTCCCGCAACGTGAATGGGATCGTGCTATCGAGTTGCCCGAGCACGTCGCTCGGCAGCAGGCCGACATCCGGGGTTGCCAATATCGCAGCAAGACGCGCGAGCAGCGCTTCGATCGCCGCTCTTGCGGGCAGCGACAGGCCGAGGCTTGCCTGCCGGACATCGATGATGTTCAGCGCTGTCCGCAGCAGGCGAAGAGTGGCGGCGTCGCTCCTTGCTTCCGCGGGAACCGCGGCAATGCGCTGGGCAAGCAGCGCGAGACGATGTTGCATCAGGCTGGCCAGCGCGACACGGTCCTGCCATGACTTGCGTGCGGCGACCGCCGCCAGGGTCGCGCGGTTGCTGAGAAGCAACCGTCTCGCGATCCAGCCGGTTCCGAGCAAGCGAACGATGCCGCATATGACGCCTGTGAGCCCGACGCCGAGCATCAGGGCGACGCTGGAATTTGCGAATGAAGCGAAATCCGCCGTGTAGAACGGTTGCAGCGCCAACTGCACGGAGATGAAATTGGCCAGCAGGGCGCCAATCGGGGCCGTTACGGGACGTGCGGCCATCCATCCGAACAGGAGGTACATCGGCATGAGCGCGACCATCAGCATTTCGATGGCGGTAACCCTTGGCAAGATGCCGAATATGTAGATTCCGTTCAACGCAACGACGAAAACGACCACCTTGTAGAGATTGCGAAATGCCGGCAGAGGCTCATCCGTACCGGCGAAGAACGTACCAAGGATGGCGGAAAACAGCACTGCCGTCGTGCCGTCCGTCCAGCCGGTGCTGATCCAGAACGCAAAGCATGCCAAAATGGAAAGCGTCGCAGCTGCGGCAGACCAGACCGCCACCTCGCGATCGCGATGCGCAGCGGCGTGCCCCGATGCATCGAGAGTGAAGGCGAGCGCAAGCTGCTCAGGATCCCGATCATCAGCGATCGCCAGGCGCAGAGTGTGGCAATCCTGCATGATGTCGACCAGATTGCGGAGCTGGATCATGAGGCTCGCCGCCATGATCTCGCGCCAGCCGGCATCCGCGTCGAGTGTCGGACGCATTTCGGCAAGCGCGGCACGCATCAGATCCGCTTCCTCGCGATCCCGGCAACCCTCGGTCAGCCAATGCGAAATCCTTGCGCAGATCATTCCGAGAGCGGCCGGCATCCCGCCTTGGGAGTCGAGCGCCTCCATGCGCTCCTCGATCGATGCGAACAGCGGGAGCAGCGCCAGCATGTGCCGGCGCAGCCGCCGCAAGCCGCGCACGATGGACGCAGAACTGGAGGCATCATAGTCGAGGTGATTACAGAGCTCATCGATTGCGGACGCCGCAGCGGCAAGGCGCATGCGTTCGTCGTCGCGCGCCGGCTCGCGGTTGCCACCCGTCAAGAGACTTGCGCAAAGACGGCCCGCATTCGCAAGCCAGGCGTCGGCCTGACTCGCGACGGCCGAGGCAACGCTCCGAGGCAGCACAAGCATAGAGACCGCGCTCGCGCAGATGATTCCCAGCGCGATTTCCTGCACTCGGGAGACCGCAACGTCGAACGTCAGTTCGGGTGTCGAGAGGACCGGAAGTCCGATAATGGCGACAGTGTAGCCGGCCAGCATGAAGACATAGCCACGCGGTGTGCCGTCGAGCAGCGCGACATACAGGAAAGCGCCGACCCACAGCGCGATCGCCAGGCTGAGCAGTTCAGGGGTATCCACGAGGTTCGGAACCAGAACGATTGTCCCTGCCGCTCCAATCAGCGTTCCCAGGATGCGATAGACCGCCTTCGAGGAGGTGGCCCCGGTCAGCACATTGGAGGTAACGTACACGCTCGTCATTGCCCAGTAGGGACGCGGCATGTCCAGCAGCAGCGCGAGATAGAATGCCAGCATTGCCGCTGCAAACGTCTTCAGCGCGAAAATGATTGCGGCATGTCGGTCCCAGAATGAGGAAGCTTGGGTCATGGCGGTCACGGCATTCGCTTATCGCTGTTTCTCGGTGCATGTCGGTCGGACGTGCGATCCAGGGCCTATCGTTGGCTTGCGAAACGGACCGGAAAGACGCCGGCCCACATGCGTGCAGTTCCGGACACCTTGACGCAGCCGGTGGGATCCGTTGTCGTCCGGACGGCGCCGATGCAGCCATCCGGCTTCAGGACGGATACGAACACAAAGAGGCAGAGCACTTTGGCGGCGAATACGGCGAGGGAAAAAACGTCGTTCATGTCTGCACCTGATCAGTCGGATTTGATCGCGCTAGTCATAAGACGTTGGAGCGATCGCGGCTTTGCCGGGGTTGCCGACGCATTGTCATTTGTTGCTGTCGGTGTGACCGCTTCCATCGCAGCGAACGCGTTGCGTGGATTGCGCTGCCGGACCTGCGCGACGTCTGGGTTCGAAGCGTCGTTCAGCGCAGGCCTGGAATCGGCTGCGCGCGGCTTTCCCGAATACGCCGTGTCGAACACCACCCGTTCCGGCCATTTGTGGTCCGAGCGGATGCGCAGACTGATCCTGTCGTTGGGAGGAGGCGCCGAATGCAGTTGTCCAGGGGAATCCGGCAGCCACCAATCGGCGGCGAACAACGCGACGAGGAGGGCGCTTCCCACCCACACAAAGTACTGACGTATCGGCATAGCAAGCAGTTCCGTCGTGGCCGAGCAACCGCCGTCAGGAGCGACCGCGATCATTTCCTTCATGCGGAGATAGTTGAATCTCGGGCCACGGGCTTTGCAGCCGCTGCTATGTTCTTGTCATTTGTTGCTGGGATCTCGTCGCTAGGCTTCAAACGAGATAACCGCCGACTCCGTCCCACAACAATTTCAGCGCCGTCACGACCAGCAATCCGTAGCAGACGCGATAGATGTGGCGCTGATCCAGGCTTCCGTGGAGGCGCCAGCCCGCCCATACGCCAGCGGGAATGGCGAACAGGCAAATCGCCATCAAGGTCCAGACGTTGCCTGTCGGTTTCACCAGCAGCAGCCATGGCACCGCCTTGGTCGCGTTGCCGACGGTGAAGAACAGGCTGGTCGTACCGGCGTAGACATCCTTGCTGAGGCCGAGTGGCAGCAAATACATCGCAAGCGGCGGTCCGCCGGAGTGCGCCACCATGGTCGTGACTCCCGAAGCGAGGCCGGCCGTGATCGCCTTCGGCGTCGAGCGCGGACGAACCATCACCTCTGCGCCAGCAACAAGCCACAGCGCGACGAAGATCAGCGTGGTCGCAGCCATCGCAATTGCGATGGCGCGGTGGTCGAGGAAGCGGAACAGCAGGTAGCCCAAGCCGATGCCCATGACGAGCCCGGGCAACAGCAGCAGAAGATCCGGCTTCGACCAGGTCGAAGGCTTCCAGTAGCGCAGCGCGAACAAATCCATTGCGATGAACAATGGCGCGAGAAGCCCGCCGGCGGTGACTGGATCCATCACCAGCGACAACAGCGGAATGCCGACGATCGAGAATCCACCGCCAAATGCGCCCTTCATGAAGCAGATCAGGAACACGCCGGCAAAGGTGACCAGGATCGTGGCGACTGTCAGCTCCATGGCGCCGCCTCCATGGTTGGTGCGCGCTGGCGCTCGCGCGGATTCGTCGCGGGAGCGAAGCTCATCATCGCTTCGTCCGCCCGGCGTGGAAACGAGATGAGACCGCAGACGGCGGCCTCGATCTGAAAATGGGCGAGGCCAATATCCCACAGTGCACGATCATCAAGGTCACGAAGGCGCGCAATGGCGGTCCGACGGCCGAGATAAGCCGCAATCCCTTCGCAAGCACCGACGAGCAGCCAAGAGACGACGCTGGGCCCCTCGGTGACAGCAGGAAGGATGATCGTTGAAAGGATGGCAGGCATTCTTCGTCTCCAATGCTCCGAGGTGGGTCTTCAATGCTCCGAGAGGGAAAGGGCTGCGGATGACGCTGGTTGGGCTTCAAACGACGCTCAATCGCGCATTTGGTGACAGGATTGCTCTTAGGTTAGTAAGATGATCCGGTACAATGCTCGGTGCAATTAAAACATTGCACCGAGTACAATGTCGTGAGCTGGTGAGGCCTCGTCGCCGGGATTTTCGAAGCCCGCTGACGCTGGCTCTCGCACTCAGTGATCCGCCGGATCCGGGATCATCCACGTTGAGATCGTCTGCCAGATGCCATCGCCCAGCTTGCGCTGATACGTGACGAAGTCGGCGTCATCGCCGTGAAGAATTTCGTACCGATAAGACTCCAGATACCGCGTCATCGAACTCTCCTTCTCTCAGTGTTTGAAGACGGCTTTCTCACACCGTCATCCAAGGAGATCGATTGGACAGCCAGCCTTGAACAGGGCAGCCCGTGGAAACGGTCCTTCCGAGTATCGGAAGGCCGACGGAATCAATCTGGCTGAACTCGCAAGCGACGTTGTCTTCCGAAATTCGGGGCGATGTGGCAGAATTTGGAGGTATATTTCCAAATTATGGAAGGGCCTTCGATGGATCGCCTGGAAGCGATGTCGACCTTTCTGACCGTGGTCGAACAGGGCAGCCTGTCCGCGGCGGCGCGGCGGTTGAAGACGCCGCTCACAACAGTCAGCCGCAACGTATCCGAGCTCGAGGCTCACCTGCGCACGAAGCTGTTCAACCGCTCAAGTCGGCAACTCGTGCTCACAGATGCGGGCACTTCTTACGTTGAAGCCTGCAAGCGCATTCTCACCGATGTCACCGAAGCGGAGCGTATCGCGTCGGGTGAGTATACCGCGCCCACGGGCGAGCTGGCTGTGACGACGCCATTGGGCCTCGGGCGTATCATTCTCATGCCGATCATCGCGGACTTCCTTAAGGCTTATCCGGACATCAAGGTCAGGATGATTCCCACCGATCAAAAGCTGAGTCTGGCTCAGGAGCAAATCGATGTCGCGGTGCGCATCGGCGAGTTGCCGGATTCGAGCTTGGTAGCGTTACGACTCGGCAGGACGCGGCGAGTCGTGTGCGCCAGCCCTGCCTATCTGGCCGCTCGCGGAACGCCGCGCACACTGGAAGATTTGTCCGGGCATGATTGCATCAGTTATCCCGGCTTCTCGCCGTCCGATGCCTGGACATTCGTCAAAGGCAAGGCGACCATAGCCACGCCGGTGCATACGCGGCTCATTGTCGGCAGCGCTGAGGCGGCCTGTACCGCGGCCCGTGCGGGCATAGGAATTTCCATTGCCTTTGCTTATCAGATTGAGGCCGCGCGGGAGGAAGGAACACTGACGACAGTGCTGGACGAATTCCAGCCGCCGTCAATGCCGGTCAATCTCGTGTACACGGCCAACCGGTTTCTGCCGATCAAAGTGCGCGCTTTCCTTGACTTTGCAGCACCACGGCTCAAGCGCGTCTTCGCGGAGTAGGCTGCGACAGCGCGAGTTCCGCTGCTGAGACGATGCGATCGTTTTCGGCGCAAAACGAACCGCGTCTCCCCATGATCTTCGAGCTTCCAAAATCCGGAAGGATGACTCCCGTTTTCCCCGCCTGTTGGCCCGCGCCATTCGCCCCACCTCCTCGTCATGACCTGCCGCAAAACGGCATCACGAGTTGGAGGCGAATATGGGTGAAGTTATCCAGTTTGTTTCGAAAGCCGAGCGCGAGCGGCTCCGCCTGATACGAGAAGCCCGCGCGATGTACGACAGCGTCTTCCCGCCAGCCGAATCCGCCCACAAACAATCCGACAACGGGCCAATCATCGTCAACGGAACCTGGATTCACCGGAGCGACGAACCGCTGTCGTAATCCACGACGTGCCAATTCTCGATAATCAACCATCAGGAGAAATCGCTATGTCAATCCGCAGCATGATTTTCGCCGTTGCATTTGGCCTCGCATCTCTGACGACCGCCCACGCAGATGGACTGCGCCCAATTCAGGGCAAGAGCATCGATCTCGGCGGCATATCGGGGATCGCGTACTACACTGTCCAGCGTGACGGATTTCACGTCGTCGCCACTGTTGCGCAGGGCGAGGCGGGAACGCCGATCCGCGTCGTTTCCGTTCTGGCACCTGGTCAGCGCGTGGTTCTCTCGACACCGCAACGATCTGATGCGGTCGAGATCAGCCGGAAGGGCGACAGCGTCTTCGTTCGCAACAACACGACCTCGAACTGAATCTCGACTTCTACGAGTGCTGGTTGAGCGAAATGCAGCAAGGAAACTGCACATGTCGAACATCCACCTTCATCGGAGCACCACAGCGACGCCCGAGCAGTACGTCGCCGGCCTCACTGATTTCGGGCCTGGTCGTTCGAAGCTCTTTGGCAACAGCGCCGATGCCTATCTCAAGGTGCATCACCGAGACGACTCCTTTGCCGATGTTACGGAGGGTTCGAGCGGGATCTGGGAGCGCCTGCATTATGACTGGTCTGATCCTGAGCGCGTCGTCCTCACGACAGCCGACTCCAACGTGTGGGGTGGTGCCTCGGGTCACACCTACACCTTTACGCGTAAACCTGACGGAACGACCGACATTGATGTGGTCGTCATACGCGACGGCAAAAACCTGATGGGTCGGCTGCTCGGCTTCGTGCTCGGGACTATCGGCAAGGGAGTTCTGGAAAAGGCGTTCGAAAACTCTGCCAAGGCCATCGAAGCCCGGAACAGCATGGCTGAACGCCCAGACCCAGACATTTCCGACCTCGCCGCTTAAGAAGTTGGATAGCAACCCGATGCCCTCATCGCCGGCGCATGGTAGGATGTTGCCCAGAGCTCGGGTTGAGAAATCAACCCAGCGGACGGCCCCGGGCCTCGATATGGCGAAACGGTTGAAAAAAACTGCGCCACCGCAAGATCAGCGCGCGCGCGCCTCGCGCTCGGGGGTGCCAACCTTGCTTGGGCGAGAAACCGAGATTGCTCTGATCGAGCAGCTTCTCGACCGGATTGATGAGGGTGGGAGCACTCTCTTCATCAGCGGAGCGCCGGGAATTGGAAAATCAGCGCTGCTCGAGGAGGCCAAACACAGGGCCCGTGAACGGGACATCGTCGTGCTGGGCATGACCGGCGTGCTCGCTGAAGTTAATCTGGCGTTTGCCGGACTTCAGCAGGCATTGCGTCCACTCATGAAGCTGGCGAAGGCTTTGCCGCCCCGCCAGCAGTCTGCCTTGCTGAATGCGTTCGGCCTGGGCGAGGAAGCTGCTGAACCACCCGATGTCTGGCTGGTCGCGCTTTCGACACTGACGCTGCTCACCGAGAGCGCAACTCACAAACCGATCCTGCTGGTCGTTGACGATGCGCAATGGCTGGATGAAGCGACGCGTGACGTGTTGTCGTTTGTCTCCCGGCGCCTGAGTTCGGATTCGATCGTTCTGCTACTCGCTCTACGAGAGGGTTTTTCTCTTCCGTTTGGTGACGCCGACACATTACGGCATGTCGTTTCTGCGCTCAGCGATGTCGATTCGGCCCGCCTGCTCGACATCCGGGCCCCTGGCCTTTCCGGGAAGCTGCGCGACCGATTTCTGAAGGAAGCCGCCGGCAATCCATTGGCGCTGGTAGAGTTGCCGCACAGCTTGCGACCTGAGGACGATGGGGAGGCTCCATGGCTTCCCTTGACGGAGCGACTTGAACGCACCTTCTCCAGCCGTTTGTCCGGACTTCCCGGCGTCACTCAGATGCTGTTGAACGTTGCCGCTGAAAACGACGGAACGTCTCTCCACGAAATCCTGCGGGCCGGCGAAGTGCTGCTGACACAGAATATTGGAGTCGACGCCCTTGCGCCCGCCGTCTCCGCCCAGCTGATCGATCTCGATGCAATGCAGGTGCGGTTTCGACACCCGCTCGTGCGATCCGCCATCCATCAAGCCGCCGACGTGGCAACGCGCCAAAGGGTTCATTCCGCGCTCGCGGCGATCATCGAGGATCAGGACCGCCGACTTTGGCATCGGGCTGCGGCAACCGTGGGACCCGACGATGAGCTGGCCGCCGAACTTGATCTCATGGCGAGCCGTGCGCAGAGCCGGGGTGCCAACACCATGGCCATTGAGGTTCTGCAGATCGCAGCAAAGCTGAGTGGCACGACGAAGGTCAGGAGAGAACGATTTTTGCAAGCCGCTGAGATTGCAACCGACCTGGGACAGCCTGGATTGCTGGAGCACCTGTTGCGGGGGGCCGAGGTGGAGCCGTCGGACAAGCTGGGCATCGCCCGGGTCGGATGGTGCCGCGAGATGAGTCAGCCGCTCATGGTCGTTGATATCGGCAAGATTTCTGCGCTTGTAAATCTTGCTGACCAGGCGCGCGTGGCTGGTGCGAAGGAGTTGGCGAGCAATCTTCTCTGGCGAGCGGCGCAACGCTGCTGGTGGAGCAACGCGAGCAGCGAGCTTCGCGCGAGCGTCCTTACCGCGGCAAGATCACTTGAGTTGTCGGAGCTCGACCCACGTGGCATCGCCATATCCGCCTATTCCGAGCCGCTTCGACGAAGCAGCGAGGTATACGCGGGGCTGAAGGCGCTTTCTCAAAAGGGAGGACACAATCCGCATGTTGCGCGAATCCTGGGAAGCACGGCGAACGTCATCGGCGCGTTTGATCTTGGTGTAAGTTTTCTGGCGGAGTCCACCGCGGGGCTGCGCAAACAGGCGCGAATCGGCAATTTGGCGCGTGCGTTGTTCGCTCAGGCATGGGCTGAAATGGAAGTCGGCGATTGGATAGGGGCGCGGCGAGAAGCTGAGGAAGCCGCCCGTTTTGCCGAGGAGACTGGATCTGCTGTATGGACAGCAGCGGCCACGCTCGTGAAAGCGCAGCTTGCGGGCATGCAGGGCAGGCTTGAGCAGGCTGAGACATACGCGACGGAGGCGGAGCGCCTGGTCTTGTCGACTGGGGCCAGTTTCCTGCTAGCGATGCTGCAATTGGGCCGCGGTATAACGGCCATCGGTGCCGGCCGGCATTTGGAGGCCTTCGAGCATCTGCGGCGCCTGTTTGCGCCGGCCGATCCAGCCTTCAACTCCGGCCTGCAGTTTTTTGCGCTGGCCGACTTTGTCGAAGCGGCCGTCTATTCCGATCATTCGGCTGATGCGCGTCGCTTTATCGATGAGGTGGAACGCATCTCGGCTCCGGACCCGGTACCGTGGGTCGCAACGATGTTATGCTACGGCAAGGCGCTGATCGCGACGAATGAAGAGGCGGAGCAATACTTCCTGAAGGGACTTGGGCCGGCTGCGAAGAATTGGCCTTTCCTGCGGGGACGCCTGCTCCTCGGTTACGGCGCGTGGCTGCGCCGGCAGCGCCGCTCTGCCGATGCGCGGGCGCCGCTTCGCCAGGCCCGCGACGTCTTCGACGCGCTCGGCGCTTCGCCCTGGAGTGATCGCGCGCGGGAGGAGTTGCGCGCAGCCGGCGAGGCCAGCCTTCGCCGGACCGCACAAGTCTGGGAAAGTCTGACTCCACAGGAACTGCACATCGCGCAGCTCGCGGCCCAGGGGCATTCGAACAAGATTATCGGGGCGAGACTCTATCTGTCCCACCGGACCGTCGGCTACCATCTGCAGCGGGTTTTCTCGAAGATCGGGATCACCTCGCGATCCGGCCTGTCGTCCGTTCTGGCTACAGCCGGCAACACGGCCCAATGACCGGGCCTGCCATCGGACTGGTCATTTGACGGATGCCGCTCCCCCCTTGGGGCATCTACCTTCCATGCGTGGAAACCTGCGAGGAAGGGTAGGAGGCCGCCTTGGAAATTAGCTTGGAACAGCCGCCTGCTGTGAACCGAAATGAACCGCAGCCTTGTTGCGACACCTGGACGGCTGGTGGCCAGACCAAACTGGTATTGTCTTCGAAAAATCGTGACTGGTCGTGCTTGTCGGCCGAAATGCGGTACGTTGGAAAGGGCGTGATGCCCTGGCGCGGTGCGCTGTCCGACGTCGAAGTTTGCGTCGATGTGTGCGGCAATGGGTCGCTCGTCACACGGTGCGCCTCCGCGATCCAGGACTCGACTGTCGCCCTGCGGGATACTGTTTGGCTCACTCCTCCCAGCTGGAATGAGGGTTCCATCGCTATCGCCGGTGATCTGCCGGAGATCATGCACATTCATCTTCCCCTGAGCCAGTTCACCCCGGGCAGGCTCGGCCTCGACGTCGACAAGTCCGTGATCGGCGCGCTGAGATATGACAACGCGTTCCGGGATCCGCTGCTGGGCGAGATCGCCCGCGCGGTTGCGTCGGAGCTGCAGGATGAGACCTCGGCCGGCCGGCTGCTGGTTGAATCCTTGGCCAACAGCATGGCGGCCAGGCTCGTTCAAACGCACTCCACTGCACCGACAAGCCAGCCCACCATCTCGGCTTCAAAGGAAGGCCTTGATCGTCGCAGGCTGGCCCGTGTGCTGGATTACATCGAGGCAAACCTGGAAGGCGATATTACCCTTGATGGCATGGCTTCGATCGCCTGTCTGAGCCGATACCATTTTGCCCGCGCCTTCAAGCAGGCCGTCGGACATTCTCCTCATCGCTATGTCAGCATCAGGCGCCTTGATCGCGCGAAGGCCTTGTTGATGCAAGGTGATCGACCGTCGGTGGATATTGCGCTGGCGCTCAGCTTTTCCGACCAAGCCAGTTTCACACGCGCATTCAGGCAGGCAACAGGTCGGGCGCCCGGCCAATATCGCCGCGAGTTTGGATCGCGACAACACGATTCGTTATCGGCTGCCATCAGGCAGACTCTTCCGATGCTGGCGTGAATCCGCAGGTCGCAACCGCTTCAACGCTGATGGCCTCAACTTAAAAGGAAGTCCGTGATGAGCATCATAGATGCAAGCGCATTGTCGGGTCTTGTTCGCAAGACGGCTAACTCGGCATCCGATTTCGCCGGCGTCGTTCACAACCTGATTATGGACGTGCGCGACAGCTACCGGCCCGAACTGCATTACATGCGCGGCCCCGGCCCAAAATGGCGGACCAAGCACGGTTCTGAAGCTGTACCGTCGACCGGGCACTATCAGCCGTCGCCGATGTGTGCACTGCGTCGCGGCACGGCCAACCTCACCCGATAGCCGGTCGAGGTTACGCAATCATGTTCATAATACCAGTGTATCTGCTTGCCGTCTCGCTCTTGATCAACCTGGCTACAATCTCGAGAGTCGATCCCTCGGAGCGCATCCGCATCTCGAGTGGAGCCTCTAATCGCGCTCGTTGGGCGGAAATCCGGGGATGGATGATGCTCGTTGGCGCCGGTCTTTGCATCGCATGGATGGCTGTGCTGAGCGGTTCGGTGCATGCCGGCGTCGCCCTCGAAGAACGCAAATTGCCGATGAAGTTCACTTGGGTCGATTGCCAGCAGCCGAATTGCCGGGGCTGGGTCAGCGCGACCGGGATCGTGATTGCCGACAGTCCAAGGGATTTTGATGAATTCGCCCGGGGGCGACAGCTCGACGGCGCGACCATCGTGCTGGATTCAAGCGGCGGTTCGGTCAACGCCTCGATCGCGCTTGGAAGGCGTTTCCGCGAGCTTGGGGCACTGACTACCGTCGGCGTCAGCGTCCGGACCAATACCGCCCAGAGTGCTCCTGCCAATATGGCGCCCGTAGCCTATTGCGAATCGATGTGCGTGTTCCTTCTGCTATCAGGCAAGACGCGTTACGTGCCCGAGACAGCCCATGTCCGGGTGCATCAGATCTGGCTCGGCGACCGCGCCAATGACGCCAAGGCCGCAACCTACAGCGCGGATGATCTGGTGATCGTGGAACGCGATATTGGGCGTCTCGCCAAATACACCTTCGATATGGGCGGCGCAGGCGATCTGTTGTCGCTGTCGCTGAACGTGCCACCGTGGGAAGAATTGCATGAACTGTCTCGGGACGAATTGCGACTGACCAATCTCGTCACCACCGATATGGTTGCTCAGGCGAGCAGCCCCAATGCAGCGATGGTCGAGCTGACGCCCAAACCCGTGCCTGGTCGCTTCGTAAGCAGCGTGGTTGCGACATCTCCGGAGCCGGCAAAACCTGTCAAGTCGGCTGAAGCTATGAGCCTCACGGGCGGCGTGAGAACGGCGATGACACCGCCTAGGCAAGAGTAGCAGTAGCCCTATCTGAGGAACTGCCAAAGGCTTCCTGTTCCGCGCCGTACGCGCGTCGTTGGTCGCGTTGTTCGGGAGATCGTATACATCCTACTTGCTCGCGGTTCGACCTGCGCTGGGCGCTAAAAGCGTGCTGCCTCCGTCGGCCTCTTCATCCGGTGCCAGAGCTTCGTCAGCGCGACGGGGCTTGAACACGTTCGCTCCTTGCTGGGCACCACGCGCGACTTCGGCATCTTGCAATCCCCCATCATCTCAGACAGTCTTGAGTACGGCGCGGCCATGATCCCGCATCTGCATCTGCCGCCTCGCTCGCCAGCAACAAATGACAAAATGACAGCACTCGGTGCAAAGCCGCCTGCTGGCCGCTTCGCTATGTTCGACGCGTTGATACGAGATGCCTGCTGCAGTCGCAGGCCCGCATCGAAACGGAGATCGAAATGGCCACAGCTACTGCACTCAAGCCGGCAGCATCAAAACAGCTTCCGCTGCCGAATGCCGACTTCTTTCAATTCGCGGACATGCTCTCGGACGAGGAGCGCGCGGTCGTCAAAAAGGTGCGCGACTACATGGAGACGAAGGTCGCACCCGTCATCAACAAGCACTGGGTCGAAGACTCGTTCCCCTTCGAATTGCTGCCGTCCTACAAGGATCTGAACATCGCCGGTCTTGGCATCAATGGTTACGGTTGTCCGGGCGGAAGTCCTCTCCAGTTCGCTCTGGTCGCCCTGGAGATCGCGCGGACCGACGTGTCGTTTTGTACTTTCCACGGTGTCCACACCGGTCTCGCGATGAATTCCATCTATCTCGCAGGCACCGAGGAGCAGAAGCAGAAGTGGCTGCCGCCGATGGCGCGCATGGAAAAGGTCGGCTGCTTCGCGCTGACCGAGCCGCTGGTGGGCTCGGGGACCGGTGCTGGTCTCACCACGACCGCGAAGCGCGAAGGCGACACATGGATCCTCAACGGCCAGAAGCGTTGGATCGGCAATGCGCCGTGGTGCGACATCTCGATCGTCTGGGCACGTGACGTCGCAGACGACCAGGTCAAGGGCTTCATCGTCGAGAACAAGACGACGCACGGGTTCAGCGTCGAGAAGATGCAGAACAAGATTGCGCTGAAGGTCGTGCAGAACGGCCAGATCACGATGACCGACTGCCGCGTGCCCGATGCGAATCGCCTCCAGGGAGGCAAGGGAACGTTTCGCGACGCGGCGCTGGTGCTGCGTGGCACGCGCCATGGCGTCGGCTGGGAAATCACCGGCGCGCAGATGGGCGCCTACGAGGTCGCCCTCAAGTATGCCCAGGAGCGCCTGCAGTTCGGCAAGCCGATCGGCTCGTTCCAGCTGGTTCAGGAGTTGCTGGCGAAGATGCTGGCCAACATCGTGGCCTGCCAATGCATGCTGTTCCGCTCGGTGCAGCTGGAAGCCGAAGGCAAGCTGACGGATGCACAGGCCGCGATCGTCAAGGCGTTCTGCACGAGCAAGGCGCGAGAAACGGTCGCCTGGGCCCGCGAACTGCTGGGCGGCAACGGGATCCTGGTCGACTACAACGTGGCGCGCTTCTTTGCCGATGCCGAGGCGATCTACTCCTACGAAGGCACCTATCAGATGCAGAACCTGATCGTCGGCAAGGCGATCACCGGATTCAGCGCCTTCGTCTGACGTCACCGATGGGCCGGCACTCGGCTGCCGGCCCATCCTCTCAGTCAGGATCAATCAACATGTCAACATCAGCAATCCTACCGTCACCGGCGGCTTCCACCGACGTGTCGGCAGCGCCCGCGCTGACTCTTGCGAATGTCTTCTACGAGCGACGGGGCACGATTGCCCATGTCACGGTCAACCGGCCCAGGGTGCTCAACGCCCTGAACACAGCGACATGGCAGGATCTGCGGACCGCATTTGAGCACGCGAAGAGCGACGCAACTGTGCGCGGCATCATTTTGGCCGGCGCGGGCGACAAGGCCTTCATTGCCGGCGCGGACATCAGCGAACTGGCGCGGGCGACCGCAGTCGACGCCGAGCGGTCAAGCCGTATCGGACAGCAGGTTCTCGATCTCATCGAGAATCTCGGCAAACCGGTGGTTGCGGCGATTAATGGCTTTGCACTCGGTGGTGGCTGCGAGACCGCGATGGCCTGCACGATCCGTATCGCAGTCGAGCACGCGAAGTTCGGCCAGCCGGAGGTCAAACTCGGGCTGATTCCTGGCGGCGGCGGCACGCAGCGGTTGCCCCGGCTCGTCGGCAAGGGCCGAGCGCTTCAGCTCATCCTGTCAGGCGGCATCATCAGCGCGCAAGAGGCGCACCGTATCGGCCTCGTCAACGAGATCGTCCCGGCGTCCGATCTGATTCCGCGCGCCGAGGCGATCCTGAACGAAATCGCCGCCAACGCACCGCTCGCCATCAGGTTCGCGCTGGACGCCACCAACAAGGGATCGGAGACGAGCCAGAGCGAAGGCCTCGCCCTCGAAGCTTCCTATTTCGGGCTGTGCGCGGGCACGGAAGACAAGAAGGAGGGTACCTCGGCCTTCCTCGAGAAGCGCGCACCGCAGTTTCACGGTCGCTGAGCAACGAACCGATCCAACTCAGGAGCCCTCAATGGCAAACGAAAACATCTTTTCCGGCTTGAAAGTAGTCGATCTGTCCAGCTTCGTCGCGGCACCAGGTGCCGCGGTGATCCTCTCCGACTTCGGCGCCGATGTCATCAAGGTCGAGCCACCGCAAGGCGACATGTGGCGGCAAGGGCACCACACCCCAGTTCAACCGCAATCCGAGGAGGCTTATCAGTGGCATCTCGCCAACCGCAACAAGCGCAGCATCGTGCTAGATCTCAAGTCCCCGGGCGCGCAGCAGGTTATTTTTGAACTCGCCAACTGGGCCGATGTGTTCATCGTCAACACGCCCCACCATGCCCGGAAGAAGCTGAAGCTCGAATATGAAGATGTCGCGGGATGGAATCCGCGGTTGATCTACGCGGATCTGACCGGCTTCGGCGAGCACGGACCTGACGCCGATTTACCCGGCTTCGACGTCACAGCTTACTGGGCGCGCAGCGGTCTCCTGTCGATGACGCGCGATGCCGGCGTGCCGCCGACGTGGCCCGTGGGCGGCAGCGGCGACAACGCCACGGCGGTCGGTCTTTATTCGGCGATCGTCACGGCCCTCTATCGGCGCGAGCGCACCGGCAAGGGCTCGCATGTCACCACGTCGCTGCTTGCCCAGGGTGTTTGGTCTGCGAGCGTTTCCATTCAGGCCGCACTCGCCGGCGCCAAATTTCCTCCGCGGCACGACCGCACACATCCCGCCAACGCAGCGATGAACGTCTATCGGTCCGTCGACGGAACGTGGTTCGTTCTCATCATCACGCCCGACAAATTCATGACCGTCGTAAAGGCGATCGGCCGGGCGGATTTGCTGACCGATCCGCGCTTCTCCAGTCCAGCGAAGATCCTGGCGAACATGACGCCGCTCACGGCCATCTTCGACGAGCTGTTTAGCAGTCGGCCCATGTCGCATTGGCATTCGGTCTTTGCCGGCTTGAACGTCACCTTTGGAGAAGTCCGCGGACCGCAGGAAGTGATCAACGATCCGCAACTGACGGAGAACGAGATCATCGTTCCGCTCAACGGTGCCGGCGGCAAGCTCACCTCGACCATCTCGAGCCCGATCCAGGTGCACGGCGTCGCCAAGGAGGCCGCTCGGCGCGCGGCCGACCTTGGTGAGCACACCGAGCAGATTCTCGGCGAGCTCGGCTTCGACGCAAAGAGCATCGAGAGCCTGCGCGAAAGCGGTGCTGTCCCCAAAGCAAAGGAACATGCGGCCTGACTGCCAGAACCTACCGAACAAGGAAGCGAGCAATGAGCGACGTCATCACGGAAACTTCCGGCGGCATCCTCCGGGTCGAGCTCAATCGGCCGTCCCAAAAGAATGCAATGACGGCTGGCATGTACACCAGCCTCGCCGGCATCTTCAAGGAAGCTGACAAGGATGAGGCAGTCCGCGTCGTGCTCTGGCACGGCGCCGGCGACGCGTTCTGCGCTGGCAACGACATCGGGGATTTCTCCAAGAATCCGCCTGGACCTGACGATTCCCCACAGTCCGCCTTAATCGATGCGTTCATCGCGTTCGAAAAGCCGATCGTCGCGGCGGTGCAAGGCGTCGCGATTGGCGGCGGAACCACCATGCTGACACACTGCGATTTCGTCTACGCAGGCGAGAGCGCGAAGTTCAAGCTGCCGTTCATCGATCTCGGCCTCGTGCCGGAATTCGCTTCGAGCTTCTCGATACCGATGCGCGTCGGTCATCTCCGGGCAGCGGAAATGCTCCTGCTGGGCGAACCGTTCACGGCTGCGCGGGCGGCGGAATTGGGTCTCGTGACCCGCGTCGTGCCCGATGGCGACTTGCTGGCGGCCGCCACTGCGACGGCGCACAAGCTCGTGGCGAAACCGGCCCGCGCGCTGCGCGCCTCAAAGCAGCTGATCAAACAGGCCTGGATCGGCCAGCTCAGAGAGGCTGCGAAACTCGAAAGCCGTGAGTTCAGCGAGCGGCTGCGCTCCGCGGAGGCCATCGAAGCCTTCACGGCGTTCCGTGAAAAGCGGGCGCCCAATTTCACCAACCTGCCGAAGCCGCTCGCGGCCGAATAACCCGACGCCAGCGAGCCGACACAAAAAAGGACAGACCATGACCGTACTTCATGCCACGCAGACAAGAACCGCATCGGGCGCGACCCGCTCTGGCCGTTTGTTTCTTCTAGACTTGAGCGGCGGCCGCGTCCTCTCGATGAATCCGGACGGCTCACATTCTCAGCTGATCGCAGCCGACTGTCCCCATCCCGACGGGATCGTCGTCGACGTCGACGCGGGTCACGTCTACTGGACCAATATGGGCGCCGTTCCCAGCCGGAACGACGGCTCCATCGAACGCGCCGATATCGACGGCAAGAACCGCAAGTTCATCGTTCCACCCGGCGGCACGTTCACGCCGAAGCAGCTCCATCTCGATAAGGCGAACGGCAAGCTCTACTGGTGCGATCGCGAGGGGATGCGAGTCGTGCGGTCGAATCTCGACGGATCGCAGATCGAAACGCTCGTCCAAACCGGGGCGGGCGAAAACGACCGCCGCGATCAGTCCAGATGGTGCGTCGGAATCACGGTCGATCCCAAGCGGGGACAGATCTACTGGACGCAGAAGGGCGGCGACAACGCCGACGTCGGCCGCATCCTGCGCGCCGGGATCGACATTCCGAAGGGCGAGACGGCGGCTGATCGCAGCGATATCGAAGTCTTCTTCAACGGTCTTCCCGAGCCGATCGATCTGGAGCTCGATCTCGAACATCGCGTCATCTACTGGACCGACCGCGGCAATCCCCCACGGGGCAACACCGTGAACCGGGCGCCGGTCGATGCCAAGCCCGCACAAAACGTGCCGCAGATCGTGGTCTCGGACCTGATGGAAGGCATCGGCATCGCGCTGGATGTCCCCGGCAACCGCATGTTCGTGACCGATTTCGCCGGCTCGCTTTATGCGGCGAAGCTCGACGGGACCGAGAAGCGGATGCTTCTTGCCGCCCAGGGAAATCTCACCGGCGTCACATACGTCGAAATAGCTTGAGAGGAGATTGACATGTTCAACACCAAGCCAATTCGGAAAGTCGCGATCATCGGCACCGGCGTGATTGGCGCGAGCTGGGCCGCGCAGTTCCTCGCCAAGGGTTTGGACGTCGTTGCGACCGACGTCGCGCCGGATGCGGAGGCGTCGCTGCGCCGCTTCGTGAAGGCGGCCTGGCCAGCGCTCGAACGATTGGGTCTTGCACCCGGCGCATCGCAGTCGCGTCTTACGTTCTGCCGCGATCTAGCCGCCGCGGTGGCGGGCGCGCACCTGGTCCAGGAAAACGGCCCCGAGCGTCTGGACTTCAAGCAGCAGCTCTACAAGCAGCTCGACGAACTGCTGCACCCGGACGTGATCATCGCGTCGAGCTCGTCCGGAATCAAGATGAGCGACATTCAGTCGGGCGCTGCATTGCATCCGGAGCGGTGCGTCATCGGCCATCCCTTCAATCCGCCGCACTTGATCCCACTGGTCGAGGTTGTCGGCGGCACCAGGACCTCCGAACAGACGATCCAGCGCGCGATCGCCTTCTACAAGTCGATTGGAAAGAAGGCGATACGGCTCAACAAGGAAATGCCGGGCCATGTCGCCAACCGTCTGCAGGCCGCACTGGCGCGCGAGGTCTACTATCTCGTCGCCGAGGACGTGCTGAGCGCTGCCGACGTCGACGACGCCCTGTCATGGGGGCCGGGCCTGCGCTGGGGTATCATGGGCAACATGCTGCTCAATCATCTCGCCGGCGGCGCGGGCGGCATTGAGCATGCCATGCATCAACTGGGCGGCCCGATGGCGGCCTGGTGGAAGACGCTCGGTTCACCCGACATGACGCCAGAGTTCCAACGCAAGCTCGTCGACAGCGTCCATGCCGAAGTCGGAGCCCGAAGCATTGAGGCGTTAGCGGCAGAGCGCGACGAGCTCTTGATCGGCTTGATCGAGTTGCGCAGGCGGTCGGAGGCGGTCGACCCGCACAAAGTCGCAGCAACTTAGCCGGCAGGGTAGCCGCCTCATCCTTGCGACGCTCACGAACGACTGGGGCTTGAGAAATAGATTCCCATGAACACTTCCGCGATTTCGATATCGCGCCATCACCGGACCTCATGGCCCGGCTGGGTGGAGCGACTGCCCCACTTCGTGAGTTTGGCCAAGCCACGCGTCATGGTGCTCGCGCTGTTCACCGCGTTCGTTGGACTGATGATCGCACCAGCACGCCTGGAACTACTTCCAGGCGTCATCGCAATTCTGGCAATCGCCGCCGGCGCTGGCGCCGCCGGCGCATTGAACATGTGGTACGACGCCGATATCGACGCGATTATGGCTCGCACGGCGATGCGGCCAATTCCCCGCGGCAAGGTCTCGAAGATTGAGGCGTTTGTTTTCGGAACCGTCCTCGGCGCGATCGCCATCGCGACCCTCGCACTGGCGGCGAATTTCGCGGCGGCTGCGCTACTTGCCGGAACTCAAAGGAGACATACCGGCCGGCGGCCCCGGAGTCAGATTTCGGAGGTAAAGCGGACGTGGGGCAGGGTACCGCCATTTCTGCTCCCGAGCCGGTCGGCTCTAATGCGGCCGCATCTCTTCCTTCAGACAACTCGGGGGCCGCATGGTATACCGCCTTATCGCGCCCCAGTGAAAATGGGGCGCCAGATGGAGGCCAGGATGGATGATCGCGAGAAGCTGTCTGCCCTGCGTCGTCATTGGGATGCTTCGGACGCGGGCGAGTTCGAGACCGAGCATGAAATCTATCGCGAAGACGCGGTGCTCGATTATCCGCAATCAGGCGAACGCATCCGCGGCCGACGCAACATCCAGGAAAGCCGGTTCCTGCAACCAAACAAAAAGCGCTTTGCAGTGCGGCGGATCCTCGGGGGCGGCGACCTCTGGGTTACCGAGTTCGTCCTGACTTATGACGGCATACCTTCTTACTCCGTCAGTATCATGGAGTTCAGCAACGGGCGTGTAGCTCACGAAACTCAATATTTCGGAGACCGATTCACTCCGTCGTCCTCGCGTACCCACCTTGTTGAGGCTCTGACCTGATCGCCTGCGTTGCACACCTCGTGTGGTTCGGAGGTCAGCTTGTGACCCAGGCCGTGTGAAAACTCAAAAACTCGAAGCGCGACGAGAATGATATTCTCGGCTTCGATTTCAAAATTGAATGGGCTTACGGTGTGGGCGCCTAAAGCGGTCTTGAACGAATAACTCGTTCTACCGCGATCAAGCGTCTTCGCGTTTTCACACAGGCTGGACCCAAAGCCGACATAACCCAAACCTGTCCAAGCTCGGGAACGGACCTTTGCGCTGATAATTTGAGCTTCCATGCACCGGGTCTGGGACGTGAGCTGAAGGTCCGCTATGTACTGGAGGGCTCGATGCAGCGTGGCGGCAACCGCCTCCGCGTGGACGTTCAGTTGATCGACGCCGAAACCGGCAACCACCTCTGGCCGAGCGTTTAGACAAGCCTGTCGCCGACCTCTTCGATATGCAGGACGAAATCGTATCGAGGCTGGCCAACACGCTGGATGCGCAACTCATTACTGCCTAAGCAAGACGCGCGGAGAGTTCGCTACATCCAGACGCCTTGGATTTGGTGTTCCAGGGCCGAGGCTGGTTCAACAAGGGGCTGATCCCGATTACATGGCGCGGGGCCGCAGGCGGCTGAGCTTGCGGCCAGAAGGTCAGTCCAGCGCCAGTCGCGTCTTGAGGCGCGGCGTCATCCAATTCAGGAATGCTCGTAGCTTCATCGGTACGGGCTTTCGCGGAGAATAGACGATATGGACGGGAAGCGGCTCAGGTTCGAAGTCGCCGAGCACGATGGCAAGCGTTCCAGCCTGCTTTGCCGCGTCCATCTTGTACGACATCACCCGTGTCAATCCGGCGCCAGCGATCGCGGCCAGACCACTTTGAACGCGCATTTCCTCAGGCACTCATTTTGATGACACGACCGTGCTCCCACCACCGCATCATCGGCACGGCGCTCTAGCCAGAATTCGGCGGCATGGGTATCGGCCGCATCTGCTGAGAGAGGCACACGCATCGGACCAGCATATAGAGCCAACTCATGGAGAGTTGCGCCTCAATGCGGCTGTGCTAGGCGAAATGAAATTCGCGAATCCGTGAACGTCGCCGCCCGGGTCGAGGAACGGTGCCGGCGGATGTCAGCGCGTCTGACGGTCAAGCGGAAATCATACGATCAGCCAGAGCATCGCCGCTCGCCCCATAGGCGACGGTCGCCTTTTTTGAGCGTCACTTTCCTGGCCGAGATGCTCTGTTCATTTTGACGGAACAATCTGAAAAAGGCCGGCTTCAGCGGCCTTTTCACCACGCGCGTCAACGGGAACGATTTGGTGGGCGTTCCTCCAATTCCCGAAGCCGTTCGATTTGCGCTCTGAGACCTCTCCGGTTGCTCCGGCTCAAGCTTCAGCGACGCGCGCAGTTGCTGTCCAATGACTTTAAGAATCGCTCGGCTGTGCTTGTGGTCTATGTCAATGCGGTCGGGCATAGCGAAGTCCCCATTGGGCAGAGAAAAGCGCCTACCCTCCCGCCAGCTTTCCGCCTGCGAGCACGGCTGCTCCATTCAATGGAACTGGAGACCGGAACTTTGGCTATCTGCGCGGGCGCTTGTATTTGAGAACAGGGGGGTCCGTTGTAGGACCTTTGGCTATCCGCGACATGCGCCGTGTAGTTGACGGCGAGCGACGATCTCATGAATCCAAGTCGTGCCTAGGCAGTTCGTTATCGCAGCTTGCCAAGCCAGAGCGCGGAGAGCGATGGGCGGTTGCGCACGCCGAACTTGGCGTAGATCGATTTGACGTGGAAATGCGTGGTGTTCGGACTTTGGTCGAGCTTCTGCGCGATCCGGCTTTCCGTGTCCCCGTCGAGCAGGGCGAGCAACACGCGGCGTTCAGCGGGTGTGAGAGGCGCGTTGGCGATGAGCAGCCCATGGCTGAGCAATTGTTCTCGGTGAAACCATCTCAAGGCGCGCATGACGAAGCCCAGACGCTGGCCGTCCTGCGCTGTAAAGCGGGGCGCCTGCGCATCGCGGAACACGAACAGACGAATCCTCACGTCGTCATTGAGCGCAATGCGCACGGAAATGCTGTCGGCGAAGCCGATGTCCAAATAGTGCCGCCGATAGTGCTTTCCCTCGAACCATTCCGGCGGCAGCGCTTCGAACAGCAGGCGGACGCGGAACGGCTCATCGCCCGCCATAGAAAGGATCTGAGACAGGTCGACGTCGTTGGACCAAAGTGTATCGTACTGCTTCTGCACGGACGCCGCCACCGCCGGTATCGGATCCAGCACCTTGACGAGGCGCGGACGCCAGCCGAGCAAGGGATCCGCCCGCTTCGGCGAAGGCAATCGCACGACTACCCCCCATAGCACATTGCGTGCCGACAACATCGTACGCAGCGTGGACAGCAGGTGTATCAGCGCAGCGTCACCGTCGGCGACAGAGAACTCGGCTAGCCGGTCCCAGAGTGCGTAGACTCCTTGATTGTGTAAATCGGTGGGATCCGTCGAGAGATGCATGTCATTCCCAACCTGTGCAGGAAGCCGAGCCGGCGCGGACATACATAAAGTACAAAGAGCCACCTTTCTAGGTAGTTCTCAGAAGCTTCGCGTGGCGCGATATTCGGCACGGTCGCTGGGAAGACCGATCCTCTCACCGTAACCTCATCGGGAGAACAACGATGCACACAACAATGGACGCGCGCCGGCTTGCGAAGTCCGGCAGCGGCTAGACGGAGAGCAAACGGCGTCCCGTCTCTTTCGTCGTCCTAGCGTGCACATTTCTGATTGCATTCGCAGCTTTCGCGCAACAGCGACCGGCTCAGGTGTCGATCAGCCCGACTGCTCCGATGCCGGGCGTTAGCGCTCCCTGACCGATCCCGTTGCACTCCGGCTTCAAAACGGCCATCAACCGAGAGATCGCATTGATCAAACAGGACGATCAAATTCACGATCGGGGTGAAGCTGCCCACGACAATGTTAAGAGATCATCGCGCGATCTCTTTAGTCTTTGCCGCTCGATGGAGGAAGTCAGCAATCACGCACCCGTCATTGTCCAAGGCGGCAAGTGCGCCCCAGGCGAGGTTTTAAATGAGCATTTCCGACATTATTCTCCCCACAAAGGATCTTCATCTGCGCGGTTCGGCGCCCCTCGCGCTGTTTGTCACTTGGTACCAACGCGCCCGCTTCAGAGCAGAGCTTCTTGCCGACCTCAGGCACAAAGCCGATTACCTCAAAGACATTGGGATTTGCCGGTACGAGGCCGCGTCCGAAGCCGCTCGATTCTTCTGGGAGCCGGTCCTGCTCAGGCCCAGCTTTTCGAACCCGCCGCTCCCGTAACGTAACGAACCAGCCGAACGCCGCCGCAGTGGCCATCGGTCCAATAGCAGCCGGTAGAAGGTGATGCGAGCTCTCGTCAATTCCGTCGTTGCAAGCGCTTTCGTGCGGGCTTTCCCTGCATCATCGCTGCGAGCAAATCTCCTCAAGCAGACCGCGTTGCTCTGCGTCGCCGTCGTGTTCGTGTGGCTGCTGTCGCTGACCTACGGATTAGGCCTCAGCGCTGGCTTTCTCTAGCCGACATGGACCGTGAGTGAGCCTTCCGTTGCATTCGTCCGAAGCAGTCTCTCGGGTCTGCGATCGTCCGATCGAACCAGGAAAGCCGGGCATTGTCGCCTTCATCTTATCCCCGCTGCATGCGTCGCGGCGACAACAGGCAAGTCGCATCATGCGCGAGCTCGAGCATCTGCAAGAGAGCGACCAAACAAGATCCGGAGACCAAGCATGATGATTGCGAACAGGACGGCGCAAACAAGGGCGACGATCAAACCGCATGCCAATGGTGAAACGTACTGGCTTTTGGCAGTGACCGCAGCATTCCTTGTCATTCACCTCGTTGCCTGGACCATCCTCGGACATGCATCGAGAGTCGATCTTCCTGATTCGCAGCTAGAGACGATAGGCCGCTCGTGCGATTAGGGATGATCGCTTTGAGAGAGACACAGGTTGCCACGCTTTCGATGTCCTATTCTGGCCCTTCTCAGAAGTCCGACAACGTCCGCTTTCGCGCCGGTATTGTGGAGACAAGCGGACATCGATCCACGCGGTTAATTTATGAGTACGCGGCGTAGTTAGATTTTTAGAGTAGCCTGATTAGGCGCAACAACACTCCGCGAATCGGCCGCGTCCTGATCGCGCAAGGCCGCGATGCGGCGGATGTTCCGATCGCCCAAACTTTCGGACCCAACATGCTCGTCAGCTTCAAGGTGCGGACTGATGAACTTGTGTAAAGCGCTCGCCTTGAGCGATTGGGTACCAGGCGGCTGAGATTGATCTCGCTAATTGGTTAGAAGACTGCTACACAGTTTGCATCACCGCGTGCTACGTGGCTGTTATCGGTGACTGAGAGCGTTGTGCTCCCGCCTCAACCCAAGAGAAGGCGGTCAGATGTCAAATTCCGACAAATTCGACATTCGTGAGTGGCTCGTACCACCTATGTTGGTACCGGTCTTCCTCGTACTGCTGATTGCGGTGACGGCCATTTTATAGCGGTGTCCGTTCAATCACCATGCGTCAGTACTGCAAACCGGGGCGTTGAGCCAGTTCAGGCCAAACGGGAGCCCAAAATGGCAAACACGGCAATCATCAGGGATGCCTACGGGGTTCCGGCAATCTTCGTTGGTTCGAAAACTGGCCGGGACGATGCGCCCTTTGTTTTCGTGAGGGTCGGAGGTGAGGAGCGTCGGATGCGTTGGGCCGAATGGGATGCTCTTCCGGCCTGGACCGGCGAGAGTCCCACCTGGGCGAGTAAAACCAAATAGCTATGGAGTGTTCAGCATGAGGATGGTTCGAAGCGGCACATGAACCGCGGCGCTTTTGCTGGCATCCGTACTGGGCATATACACGCCATCAGCTTTTGCCGCGGAGCCAAACTGCCGTGCGATCGAAAGCACCAGCGCGCGTCTCTCCTGTTACGATGCGGCATTTCCTCCAAAAGCCAGGAAGCCCGCCGAAGCCGGCATCGACTCATCGTCAGGCTACAAGGATCCATTTCTTGCGGAAGAAGCCCGAACCGCCGCGAAGCTCAAGAATATTTGCCACGGTTGCTGAGTTTCGCTTCCGAACATGCGCGCCAATTAAGAGACCCTGTAAGATGACGAACGATGCTAAAGATCGCCGAGTGGGCCGCCAACGAAAGCGCGCTCTTCATCTGGCGGGCACGGTTTTGGATGGGAGGGCAGACCACTCTGCAAGTTCTAAGGACCAATCGGCCAGAAAGCAGCGCCTGCTTGACGGGCCAGCGGAATTCAAAGCGGTCCGCGTCGACCGTTCGAAGAAGACTTCAAGCGATGCTGAGTAACCGAGGTTTGTCGCCGCATACGGTTGCTTTAACCCCATAGTCGTGATCGCGCATGGAGCATCAAGGCATTAAATATACGGTGGTCCAGACGATCAATCCGTCCGGCTGGAAATGGTCGTTTGAGCGAGACGGTCGGTCACCCCGAACCGGAATTGCCTTCAATCGAGCGGAGGCTGTCAGCGAAGTTGAACGAGCGATCAGCCGATTGCTCAGAGATCAGCAACGCCAATAGAAGCGCTCGGTTGCAGCTCCTGCTTCAATTTGAATTTGGCCTCTGTTCTCGGCACGTTGCCTATCGACGCCCGCGTCGTAAGGCGCAAGTGCGGATCACAGAAAGGTCCGGCGCCAGGGCGGAGAATTGCAAGAGAGTTGATCCCTGCCAGTGCTGCATTACAGACCATCGACTAGCTTCCGGCACTTCGCAAATAGCTCCTGCCAGGAACCGAACAAAGCGCTCGCTATTCGACTGATATAGGCGCACTGTCCCACTGCCATCGAACGGCCCATAGCATCTATCGGTGGTGTGAACGCAAGTTGCGCTCCCGCTCAACCCCGCAGCGGAGCGTCATACATGCCTGCTCAACGGTCCCTAGGACAATCCTCGACATTCGAATACCGCCTCGCGCAAGAGGCGATCAATCTCCGCCTACAGACCAAGGGAATGCCCGCTGGCGTCCGCCGCACGGAGCTTCTGCGAAAAGCCCGGCAGATCGATGTTGCCGGGGAGCTCAACAAGTGGCTGACCTCGCCGGGACTACAGCCGCCATCTTGAATTTTGGTCTCGTTCTTGTCCGAGGTGATGAACCTCAGCACGTCATGCGGAGACCAACCTTTATCGGGATTTTACTCTCACCTTCCCGGGGCTGGTAAGCCGCCGCCTGCGCTTTATTTAAGCGGGCGGCGTTTTTGCGTGCGATGGAAAGCTATTGAATGCGACGTCCAGTGGCCGACCGATATGGCCGCAGTTACCCAGAAAGCCTCCGCGCGGAGATGATCCGAGAGCTCAACGCCGGCTTCTGACGTTCTAGCCGGCAAGGCCAAGCTGGCTCATTCCGCAACTCCTTGCGGAACGCGGACTTCGCCCACCACGACCGAGCAGCGGCGTCTCGATGGCGTATCGCGCAGGGCGTTTTCCGCCGCCGCGGCATCACCACTGGATAATGACCGCGCCGGCATGAAGTTTGAATTTTGGGATGGTGGACATACTGACCTCCCTCTCTGTCGCGGGAGTACAGGTCTCTCAGTCAGCGATAGCAGACAAGGGTGGACGGTGATAACTGCAGCAGACGCCCTTTCCTTCACGATGTCGAGAGAAATCGTCAGGGCAATGGCTGTAAGCACTGCTTCTACTATAGCGACCGCGCAACGCGAAAAGCTTGCTATTGGATGCACCAGTCTCCATATGATCGATAGTGTCACCGGCTTCCTGCAAGCAGGCGTGTCCGGAGACGCGACGCCTTAGCCACACAAAATCGTAATCGACGAGATCGAGCAACGGCACGTCGCTCCGGCGTGCGCGCCACGCGTCAGGACAATCATGCCTATCGAACACGCTTCCGTACGGGCCATGCACAAACCCTGGGGCGTCAGCGATCTCCAGCCATGGAGCGACATCGACGGCACGCGTGATGCCGTCGGGGAGCTGTGGTTCGAGCGGGCTGACAAGAACGCTCCTGTCCCTGCGCTGCTGCTCAAGCTGTTGTTCACAAGCGCGCCATTTTCCATCGAGGTCCATCCTGACGACACCTTCGCGCGCGCGAAGGGGATGCCAAACGGCAAGAGCGAAGCTTGGTACATCATCTCGGCGAAATCGGGCGCGCAGATCGGCATTGGTTTGAACCGCCGGGTAACGCCGCAGGAATTGCGGGCGTCGATCGCGAACCGCTCGATCGTTGAACTGGTTCAATGGCGTCCAGTTGCGAAAGGCGATGTCATCTTCATCCCTGCCGGCACAATTCACGCGCTCGGTGCCGGCATCGTGCTAGCCGAAATTCAGCAGCGCAGCGACACCGCGTTCCACCTGTTCGATTTTGACAGAGCGCGTGAATTGCACATCGAAAACGGCGTCGCGGTTGCCAACACCTGGCCGCTTCGACCCCCAGCGGGCCCGACCCGCCTCACTGATGAACGGACGGTTCTCGTCGCCAGCCGGCATTACGTGCTCGAGCGCGTTGACCTGCAGGAGGCGTCAAGCTGGGCACTGGTTGCGGAACCGGAGACGTGGATTCTTGTTCTCGACGGCCATGCGGCGATCGGATTGGCCACGGTATCAATCGGGCAGGTGGTATTCGTTGGCGGTGGTCGAAGCAGCATCGAGGTTGGCGCCAATGGGTTGACCGCCCTAATTGCGTATCCGGCGGCCCAGCCTATCGAGTCGCTTTTACAGGGGCTCTGCGAGCTTTCGACCCCACTCGTTCAATCAGCCGCGCCCGTTGATCTGATCGCCCTGGCAAAGGCGCGCACGTGACGCCGCCCCGCAGGATTGCGTTGATCGGCAATTCGCTGCCTCGCCGCTGCGGCATTGCGACATTCACGACCGACTTGCTACGCGCGATCTCAAGTTCAGACCTACAGCTGCAGGCCTGCGTCGTGGCGATGACCGACCGCAATCAGACCTATGACTATCCCGCGTCGGTCGTCCTGCAGATCAGGGACGACAACCTTCGGGAATATGCCCGCGCCGCAGCTTCCCTGAACGCCGGTCGATTTGACGTCGTCTGCCTGCAGCACGAGTTCGGGATTTTCGGCGGCGACGCCGGCGCCCACATCCTCGAATTGCTGACGCTCCTGACCATGCCGGTCGTCACCACACTGCACACCGTTCTGGCTAGCCCCAGCGCAATCCAGCGCACGGTAACGGAGCGAATCGTCGAGGCGTCCGCGAAGGTCGTCGTGATGGCCGATAAGGGCCGTGAGCTACTGCATCGCGTCTATCGGGTTCCGCACGAGAAGATCGAAGTCATTGCCCATGGCATCCCCGACTTTCCGTTCGTCGCGCCGGACACGGCAAAAGCAAGAATGGGATTCAGCGGTCGCTCCGTCATTTTGACATTCGGGCTGTTGTCGCCCAGCAAGGGCATCGAGGTCATGATCGACGCCATGCCGTCGATCCTGAAACGACGACCGGATGCGGTCTATGTCGTGCTCGGCGCGACGCATCCCAACCTGGTTCGCGATCAAGGTGAAGCCTATCGCGAAAGCCTGACTGCACGCGTGCGCGAACTCGGCGTAGAAGATCACGTCGTATTTCTCGACCAGTTCGTTGACCAGGCCACGCTGCTCGAGTTCATCTCAATGTGCGATGTTTACGTCACGCCCTACCTCAACGAAGCGCAGATGACGTCGGGCACGCTGGCCTATAGCTTTGGCCTCGGCAAACCTGTCGTCTCGACACCCTATTGGCATGCGCGCGAGCTACTGGCCGATGGGCGCGGCATCCTCGTTTCCTTCGGGGATGCAGTGGGGATCGGCCGCGAAATCGCTGAATTGCTCATCGACGCCCCCCGCCGGCAGGCGATGCGCAAGCGGGCCTATGCCACCAGCCGGTCGATGACATGGGAGCGCACCGCCGAGCGTTACATAACCACCTTCGAGCATGCGCGGCAGGGCCACCGGCTGAAGGTGATCGCGCGCGCCGCGCCTGAGGCGATCGCGCCGCTCAGCTCCGCGGAAGCGCCCGACATGCGATTGGAGCACTTTCTATCGATGTGCGACGATACCGGCCTGTTCCAGCACGCCGTGCATTCGGTACCCGATCGCGCGCACGGTTATTGCGTGGACGACAACGCGCGGGCGTTGCTATTGGCTTGCGCACTCAACGAACCGGGCGAGCAGCCCCTTCCGGAAATTCTGACTGGCTGCTTTGCAGCTTTCGTGCAACATGCCTGGAACCCCGACACCAGACGATTTCGTAACTTCATGGGCTTCGACCGAACCTGGCTCGAAGACAGGGGGTCCGAGGACAGTCACGGGCGAACGCTGTGGGCCCTGGGCAGTTGCGCGCGCAAGGACGCCAGTGTGTCACGGCGTCGCTGGGCCGCTACCCTGTTTGCTGAAGCACTACCTGCCGCGGCAGCGTTTCGTTCACCTCGCGCATGGGCCTTCACGTTGCTTGGTCTGGACGCCTATTGTGCGACTGCTCCCGATGATCTTCACGCCCGGGAATTCCGTCATCTTCTTGCCGGCAAGCTAATGTCCAGTCTGTCGTCGGTCGAGACGCCGGACTGGGTGTGGTTCGAGGAGGGGCTCGCTTACGACAATGCGCGCTTGCCTCAGGCTTTGGTTGCCACAGGTTTGGCGACGCAAACACCCAGCTATGTCGAGGCCGGGCTAAGATCCCTGCGCTGGCTGACGAGCCAACAGGGGGCGGCGGGCCATTTCAGGCCTGTCGGTACTGCTGGGTTCGGCGATCGACGAAAACCCCCTCGCGCGTTCGATCAACAGCCCTTGGAGGCAGCAGCGACGATTGCGGCCTGCCTGACCGCGTGGCGCGCGGACGGCGATGCAGAATGGAAGACACTCGCGACGAAGGTGTTCTGCTGGTTTCTCGGCAACAACGATCTGTCGGTTGCCCTCGTCGATCCCGAGACTGGCAGTTGCCGCGACGGTCTGCACCCCGATCGTGCCAATGAAAATTGCGGGGGCGAGTCAGTCGTATCCTATCTCCTGGCGGTTGCCGATATCCGCCAGCTTGGGCGCGCTGATGTCAACCCAAAAAACCCGGTATCGCTTCGGGCCGTTGGCACCTGATCTGGCATGACTCGGGCGAACAGAGGAACTTCATTGCAAGCCACTTTTCTGAATCGGCAGGCACTCCATCTGCGTCCCGACCCCGCCCGCGTGATCGTGCGCCCGTTCAAGCCGGCGACCGAACCGCGTGATCTCAATCCGACCGACAAGACGCGCGCCAACCATATCGTTGAGCGCGTTCTTGCGCTCGACGCGAAGACAGCGGCGAGCCAACTGGCGGACGTGCTAGAGAACTTCCAGGGCCGACACCTCAACCTCCTGAAGACGTTTGAGCTCCGGGCCGACGAAATGGAAGAGGCATTTACGACGCACGGCACTTTTTCCGAAGTCCAGCGCCAGCTCATCGGCGCCTATTTCTTGCATGAGTATTCGTTCGAAGCATCGGCGCTGTTCAATCCCAGCATCGTTCCGCACCCCGACCAGTCGGGGGCCCCGCCAGGCAGCCTGCGCTTCGTTCTCAGCCTCCGTGCCGTCGGCGAAGGACATGTGTCGTCTCTGACGTTTCGCGCTGGCACCATCGCGGCCGACGGTAGCATTACGGTCGATCCGACGGCCCGGCTCGCCTCGAGTCCCAGGATCGGATATCGGGCACCCGGACCGATCGGCGACGAAGTTGAGGTCATCTTCAGGCCAGAGCAGGATATCAGCGAACGCGTTATCTTTCCGGTTACGGAATCCCAGTCCAACGGCATCGAAGACGCCCGCTTCGTGGAATTCAGCGACGGGGGACGGACGACCTACTATGCAACCTATACCGCCTACAAGGGTACGGCGATTCGATCGGAATTGATCGAGACAAGTGACTTCCTATCATTTCGCATGTCGCCCCTACATGGTGCCGCCGCTCGCAATAAGGGCATGGCGCTGTTCCCGCGCAGGATCGACGACAAATACGCTATGATCGCGCGACAGGATAACGAGAACCTCTATCTGGTCTATTCGGACGATCTGTACAGGTGGGAAGGCGGTCAGGCGATCTTGAAGCCGCAGTTTCCCTGGGAGTTTGTGCAGATCGGCAACTGCGGATCACCGATCGAACTGCAGGAAGGCTGGCTGCTGTTGACGCACGGTGTCGGCCCGGTCCGGAAATATTCGATTGGCGCCGTGCTGCTCGACAAGCGCGCTCCGTCCAAGGTGCTGGCGCGTTCCAGCGAGCCATTGTTGCGGCCAGAACCAGGCGAACGCGAAGGATACGTTCCCAATGTGGTCTATACCTGCGGGGCGATGACCCACAACGATCAACTCATTCTGCCGTACGCCGTATCGGATACCTTCTCCAATTTCGCGACCATCAAGATTTCTGCGTTGCTGCAGTCGATGTCCTGAATCCGAAATCGCACGGTGTGACCTGCGCGTTCAAAGAAGTGCCCCAAAGGGAGACCCAAGCTGGCGGTGCGCTGCCCTTTGGGTGCCGAACCGCGCGATCGCGACCAAGATCTCCAAGCCGGTGCAATGCGACATGATGCCGATCAAGCGGGCAGGTGGGTGGTACGAGGCGCCGGGCGCGACGATGGAGCGGGCGGTTGATCTCGCTGCGTTCAGGATACATCCCGGCGCGACGACGCTTTGGCATGATGATCTTCTGCGGAGATGGCGAGATCAGGCAGCGTGACAAATGCATAGCGAAAGTGTCATTAGGAGACGAATGAGTATTTTGAACCGTTTGAGTATTTTTGAATGAAAACAATTATTTACGCGAGTAACGTGGGATATAGAAGCCCGCCGCTGCCCCTAGTATTTATTCCTCATCACCGCACGGCTTTGGGTATCTATCGGTGATGAGATCGCCGTCACCGCGCTCCCGCCTTCTTGCAACGGAAAGGAGTGCGCTGTGGTCATCAAGCGTCGCAATCGAACGAAACATACCAAGACATTCGAAGAGAGATTGGCCGAGGAGGCCGCTCGCTTCAGGGTCGCTGCTGCGCAGCTCCCGCCGGGCACTCAGCGCGAGCTATATCTCCGCCGAGCGCGTCAGGCCGAAACGGCAGCCCATATCAACGAGTGGCTGACGTCGCCAGGGCTACAGCCGCCTAAGGCGCTCGAGGACGTACACGTGAGGAAGTAACATGACCCCCAGAGAACGCCGTGACATGCCGTGGATTATTGGAGCTGCCACTTTGGTTTTTGTCCTGTCGATCGTCGTTGGCGGCATGACGTACTTCCGGTAAGACAGCCGGCCTTGTGGAGTGAGATCCCCAGTGGATTGACTTTTGCAGTCGTAGCCAATATTCGCCCGCAAATCAGCTTGAGTGAATAGATGCGCCCGGCGGCTCCCGTCCGGGCGTCTCTCGTTTCACGCAGCTTTCGCGTCGATCGGTTTGATCCTTTCCAGGTCGCTGCCAAGTTCTTGTTCGGCCATCTGCACGTCATAGGCATTCTGCAGGTTCAGCCAAAGCTGAGCAGAAGTCGGCGCGCGATCGGGATTTGGCATCGTCGAGCCGGCAAGAATGACGTTTGCCTGCACTGGGCGGCCGCGTCGGCATTCGAGCGGCCCGCAGGGGCGCAAAGCGATCTTTTCATTCGGTTCAAGAACGGGGCGACCTGGCAGGTCGTCGGCTCGGATAGCTATAACTCGTCGGTCGGGTCTCCTCCAGCCGGTGTGACGTTCTCCGAATGGGCGCTTGCGAACCCAGCAGCGTATGCGTACCGCGCCCCGATCCTCGTCGAGAATAACGGCTGGGCGCTGTTCATCACGTCGCGCGCGGACGCAACCACGCCAAGTCGATGCTGGAATATGGCGCGCGGGAGCTCGGACTGGTTCGCGCAGGTTCTGACTGTCGACAACACGGGCGCGACCTCGCGTGAAGCCGTTGAGATCCAGCGCAGGGAGTATCACGGTATCTACGGCGACGAGGCCGGCGATGCGCCGATCGAGCAGGAATATTTCTGTCCTTCGAGGCTGCGGTTCTCGGCTTCTATTGGGGCAAGCAGCTCCGAGAGGCAGAGCAGGGCGGCCGGATCCTCGATGTCGCGGTGAATCGCGATCTGCCCGGCGTGGGATATCGGTGTCGACGATGCGATGGCGATCTGGTGCTTCCAAGTCTATTTCATGTTCCTGCGCCCGGTGCTCCATGCGATCCCGGCGCTCAAGAGCTTCTACGCTGAAGCCAACACGGTCTGGGGCAAGGTCTGGGCGCTCACGGGGCGTTCGGTCACTGTGCTATGGGGCTTGCTCCTGACCGGCATCGGGACCGTATTTCAGTGGCTTGATCCAATTGCCGCGGCGCTTGGCGATCCTGATCTGAAGGCCCAGGTGATGGAGGCGCTGGAGGACAACCCGCAGCACCTCGCTTACGTGTTGATGGGATCTCAGCCATCACTATCGCGGCGCGGCTTCGGTCGGTTGCGAAGGCCTGACCGATGTGGGAGACCGTCATTGGATGGTTCTTGAAGGGGCCGCTTGACCGCATCTTCAGTACCGTGGACAACGCAATTAACAATGAGACGACCCGAGAGCAGGTCAAGGCCGATCTCGCGAAGTCCTACCTCTCGTCTCAAGTCGCTATTTTAACCGGTCGCGGATGGTGGTTCCCACTACTGTTCATCGTGCCAGCAGGCTTCTGGTTTGCTGCTGTATGCGTCTATTCAGTCCTTTGATGCAAGGCACGCGCCTTTCCACAGTCGTGGACGATTGCGGCGCTTCCCTCCCACTGGATCAATGGATGGGAGCCATCGTTGGCTCGCTGTTCATCGCCAAAGCTGGCGGCGAATATTGTCGCGCGACTTAAGCGGTAGGGCAATGCGAAGTGGACTTGGCACAGGAGCTATTGAAACTCGGCCCTGCGGGCCTGATCTGCGTCATTCTTGTGTACTCGCTTTGCAAGTCCGAGCAACGCGAAGCGAAGAAGGATATCCGAATCCAGCTGCTCGAAAACCAGCTGACCGAAAGCTATGGCGAGCGCGTGTTGGCTGCCGATCGCCTCGCCGAAGCCATTCACAGCACGCGTACCGCGTTTGAAGCCCTGACCTCAAAGATACGGGCAAAGCGATGAACCAGATCATCAATCAGTTTCGACGCATCTTCGCCGACGATGGGCGCGGGGACAAAGATTTCACCCAGCAGGAAGAGCGGTTGAAGAAGGCTCAGGATGAGCTGAAGGAAGCATCCGCTTCATTGGCGCGAGCCGCTAACCATCTCGCCGACTTCATCAAAGCCAGGATGTGATGGAGTTCCAGCCTTTATGATCGTTCTCTCGGTTCTCACCATCGCCATCGCGTTCCAGGAGTGGCGCGAGTGGCGAAAGAATCCGCCTGATCTTCTGGACAGGCGGTAGCTCGGCCTGATGCTTCACGCCTGTTTCCCTCCCTAGACTTTCCCAGCGCCCTTTCGTTCACGCCGGGATGTTGAGGAAGTTACGACCTTGCCCCCGGGTGTGATTCTGATGCTGTGCCCATTAGGGCAGCTGAGATCGGATATCGTCCGGGACGCGAAGGCAAGCGTTGCTGCCGAAAGGATCAACGCTAGCTCGCGACAAATCGGGCACAGATACTTTTTGTCTGTAGGCGGTATTGGCGACGCCATCGGGCTCTCCGCCAAAACACTGCCGGGAAAACGCAGGTTAGGATTGCGGGTTCCCGTGCTGGCTCTCCTCTTGCGGGAAAGGATCGTGCGTTTTGCGGTCGAGGAAGGTGTCAGGCGGAGGTAGTTTTTAATAGTTCAGCCGCCTTTGCAATGAGTTCGCGGACGAATGCGGTCTGCTTGGATATTTGGGCGGCTTCATCGTGAACCCGATGAACAGGTTGGATTGGCATGGCTGTGCTCCTTGGCTTTGCAGGCGGGAGCGCTCTCGGTCTCTCAGCCACCGACGCCTACGGGCAGAGCCTTGGCCGGTGCTAACTCATCAACGGCGCTGGAGCGATTTTGCTCAATAGTGAACATAAGCTGGCGCCTAATCGGCGTCGGGCTCTTCTTTGTGCCTCGCCACAGCTTCATCAACTTTGTGGCGGTCGAGCCGACCTTCGGGGGAGAGCATCGAGACAGGGCGCCAGATGCTAACGTTGATCTCCAAGTTTGATTACGTGGCTTCGTGGCCCACTCCCACCCATTGATCAAATGCGTCTTTGGTCCACGACTCCTGCGATATTGCCGGGTGCGTCCGGTTCTTGATCTTCCCCTGCCTGGATATGGTTCGGGCCGGCGCTGCCTAGCGCCGGTTCACCCGGCTGCCATTATGATCGCGCGCGGACTTGGGACTTTTAGCGCATGGAGATAATCGGCGCTGAACTCGGCCACCGTTTCAAGCTCCTCGCGCCGAAGCACGTAGGCGATTTGTCCGCGCCAATCGAGCAATCCCATCTTTCTCAGTTCCTGAACTGTGCGATTGACATGGACGGTTGAGAGGCCACAGGCATCCGCAAGGTCTTGCTGCGTTAAAGGAAGACGGAAGGTGTCGTTGTCGAGCAAACCCACCATCTCAAAACGGGTGGCAAGCTCGCAGAACAGATGCGCGACTCTTGGCAGCGCCGCCCTTGAGCCCAGGTTTTCGACCCATTCTCGGTAGATCGCTGCATGGATAAGGGTCTCTCGCCAAAATGCGTTTGTCAGCCCCGGAGATTCCTTCAACATCCGCCGGAGATGCGAATGGGATATGAAGGCCACAGTCGAGGTCCCCTCGCTGCAGAGATCGTGATCCAAAACGGGCAGATGCAGCGTATGGAGATCAGGTACGTCCCCCGGTACGTAGATGGACGATATTTGATTGCGTTCGGAAACAACCCTTCGACGCGACAGCATTCCAGTCATCACGACGGCACAATGCACGGGCACGTCGCCTTGCCGTGCGACGCGGTCGCCGTCTCTAAATGTTTTGATGATGTGAGGCATCTGCTGGAGCCGGACCTTGTCTTGCTCGGACAGCTCAACGACGGACAGCAAACGCGCGATTAGCTTGACATGCGGCATCAGACACTCCCTCCCCTTCGCAGGCGGGAGCACGAGAGTGTCTCTCAGTCACCAGCGCCCACAGAAAAGGCCTTGGCCGATGATGCACAAGCAACGCGGGAAAGGGAACTAAGTTCCCGCGCTGACTGAACCATCAGGTGCGTGTTCGCCCTGCGAGAAAGTAGGATTTCTGGCTGTAACAAATCGATACAGAAAGTGCGCTCCCGCCGGGCGCGAGATTCACCTCGGTTATTTCGGGAACCCAACTTTGCCAAGATCCTCAATGGCATGGGGCAGGTGATTTTCATTTCGTATTTTTACAGCCCTAAAATGACGACCGCTGCATCCTGGCGGACAGCGGTTCGACAATCAGTCTAGGCCCCAGCCAATCCCCTCGCTGGGGCCTTTTTTTGGAACAGGGGGCGGCCGGCGCGGTTCTAGTCTCGCTTTGATGAGGAGTGGGACGAGCCCTCGGCCTCAGTGCTCTTCCCGGGCGTGCAGTTTGAGGTTAGCTCATTTTCTTGCGGCTGATCGCGAAGGAAAAGCGGACCGTCATAACGGGGCCGCTGTCGTCCCGGACCTCGATCTCCATTTGCTCAGCGTCGCTACCGCTGAGGGTCGCTACGGCATCATGGGCCATGCCTCCTAAAGATCGCGCAGCCTCGTCCTGTGCCGCGTCCAGATCCCGAAGATCGAGGCCTTCCTCGTCAGGGGTTGTTCCGTTGCCGTCCTTTAAATCGAAGTAATACCGAGGCATTGAGCGCGCCCATTCATTTCCTAACATTTCAAAGCGAAATTCGGAGGGGCGTTCCTAGTGGCCCCGCTTTTTGAAATGCGGGCGGCCTGTTTGGGGAGCACAGGAACAGGTCCTCATTCGGCGGTTGGGTCATTGGCGGGTCGCACTGCCCGCCGCGGCATTCGGACAACGACGGAAGCCGAGCTCCAGCGACCCCCCCGCGCTGGGGCTACTTCTCTAGGCCATCACCCGAACGGGTCTTTGCCTGGCTGAAGTATCCTCACGAACGTCCCGCTCTCGCCTGGATCGTTTCTTCAGAATTGCTCAGCAACCAACGGACGAGAATAATCGAGAAGTCAACCTATACCTTTGGGCGCTTTTCTCGTTGCACTGCGCTAGTCTTTTGCCTCGGAGCAGGGGAATGGCGAGCGAGCTAAGACAAGCGGAGTACCGGGCAGGCGGGGGCGCGCCAATGCTTAGCCGGCTGCGCCGTGTCGAAGAATGGCGCAGGGCGCGCTTCCAGCAGTTGCTGGATGGACCGGACCGAGAATCGGCAATCAGGGCGGCGTGACTCTATCTGGAGCGCGGCGCATGGCAGCTGAGCGGGGGCTTGTTTAGCGAACCCTGGTAGGCTTGCTCATCTCCGCAAGCCCGCCAGCAGTAATGCGATAGCTGACCTTTCCGTCAGCTTCTCGAATCTCAATCCACTGATGGCGAAGTAAGGTCAGTTTCAACTTTGCCTGATCTGGCAGATCGACAGCGGGGACCCATTCACCGCCCCGAAGGTGCTCCAGAAATTGCCGATGGCGATGATTGAACGAAGTGGCCAAGCCAAGCCGCGGGTTGAGAGTGGACGAATCCAGCAGTCCAGACATCATGGCATCGAAGGACCGTCCGTCGTGATCCAAATGGATCACTGACTTATCCCGCGCGAGGCCGACCCGTGAAATACAGCGACAGAACGCTCCCGACGCGATAGAGTGAGTTGTTGAACACAACCGAATGCGTCAAGTGGCTCGTATATTGGGAGATCGTTCATGAGATTCTTTTTCCTCGGTATCGCAATGGTCGGAATCGTAGTCGGGACACAAGCAAAGGCAGGCGCGAGCCGAGACTATGAAGTTGACTACTACGCGGAGCGACAGCTTCGGACGCAGGTTGGAACATTCTACAAGCCATGCGGTACCGGCGCCGCCACAATGAACGGGCAGCGAACGCACTACTTCAAGAAGTCGCAATCATCATGTCTGGTCACTGGGGGACATCCGCCGCCAGCGACAATAAGCTGCGAGTTCACCCAAGCGGGTTGCACAGACGCTCTCGCACATGCGTTTCCGCTCATCCCTCACGCACCCGGCTTCAGCCTGAGCATGGGTGCTGCACCGCGTTGTTCCAAGCTAGCGCCGCTGACCAGGGGCTTTATAAGCGAAACAAGCGCGATTCCGGCGTGAAGTAAATCGGATTGTAGCTTTACGCGACTTAGGTGGCCTCCGGATTAGCCGCATTTGGGGGCGCCGCCTTTGCCGCGGCCAGTTCATTCGCCTTGTTAGTCCGCCGTGAAGAACGCGGACGAGCGCTGATTTAAGCGATCTTTTGAGCCGGGACAGTTTCGGCGATGGCCCGGATGATGGCACACAGGAGTTGTGCGAGCCATCGCAGGAGCAGGCCGAAGTTGT